>JALTKC010000317.1 GCA_027076245.1 Gammaproteobacteria bacterium | reverse complement strand
CTTTTTACACCTGACATTACCCTGGCTGACAGCTGCCGGTTTAATTTTATTAGTACAGACCAGTCATGCTGAACTGAACAGCCCTGCGCCAATAAACAGTCCTGAACCAGACAGTGATATTCTGTCACTGGATATTGAACAGTTAATGAACATGGAAGTCACTTCGGTCAGTAAAAAAACACAGACCTTATCTGACAGTGCCGCCGCAGCTTTTGTGATCACCCAGGAAGATATTCGTCAAAGCGGTGTCACCAGTATTCCCGAGGCACTTAGAATGGCACCGGGTATCGAAGTCGCCCGTATTGATACCAATAAATGGGCGATTACCAGCCGGGGTTTTAATAGCCGCTTTGCCAACAAACTGCTGGTTATGATTGATGGCCGTAGTGTTTATACCCCGGCCTTTTCCGGTGTGTACTGGGATGTACAGGATACCCTGCTGGAAGATATTGAACGCATAGAAGTTATCCGCGGTCCCGGTGCAGCATTGTGGGGTGCCAATGCGGTTAACGGTATTATTAATATTATTACTAAAAACGCCATTGATACCCAGGGAACCCTGATCAGCACCGGGGGTGGCACCCATGAACGGGCTTTTGGCTCCCTCCGTTACGGAACACAACTGAGTACGGATAGCTACGGTAAAATTTATTTTAAAGGCAACCGGCGTGATGATTATGATTTAAAAGGCGGCGGCAGTGCGGATGATGACTGGACCTCCTATCAGGGTGGCGGCCGACTGGACAAACAGTTAAACAACCAGGATCACCTGACCATTCAGGGTGATCTGTATCAGAATAAAAACAGTGAATTTTCAGAACTGGCCTACCTGAGTCCACCCAGTCTGGGCTACTCCGATCAGAGCACCCGCTCAAAAGGTGCTAATATTCTGACTCGCTGGGAACATACCGAATCCCTGACATCCAGTTATAAGCTTCAGGTCTATTACGATTATACCAATCGGGACGAAGCTTATGCGGATATTAGTCATCAAACCCTAGATGTAGAGTTTCAGCATCGATTCAACTTCTTAAATGATCATGACATTATCTGGGGCACCGGTTATCGCTATATCTGGGCTGATTTTGATATGCTGGAAGGCTCTTATGTTGAAGATAATGATAATGAACGCCTGTACAACTTATTTGTACAGGATGAAATTAGCTTAATCGAAAATACGCTCTGGTTAACGCTGGGCTCTAAATTTGAACATAATGAGTACACCAACTGGGAAATACAGCCCACTGCCCGTATTTTCTGGAACATTAACCCCAAACATAAATTATGGTCAGCTATATCCAGAGCCAACCGCATACCCACACGTTTTGAATACGATTCTTCTGTGCTTTTCCCATCACCAGACGGAAATACCGTCTTTAATCTCCAGGGCAACAAAAATATTAAATCTGAAGAAGTCACTTCTTATGAAATCGGTTACCGTGTTATACCCAGTTCATCAATATCTATTGATACTACGGTTTACTATAGCGAATATAAAGACCTGCTGGATTTTAAAGCTGTCCTGACGGCTCCGGTTTTGATTAATCTTAATAATGCCCAGTCCGGTTATACCTCTGGTTTTGAACTGGCTTCTCACTGGCAGATGAATGACTGGTGGAACTGGGATCTGGCCTATAACTACTACAACCAGACACTTAAAAGCATTAATAATGAGCAGCTATCTGATTCACCTCATCAGAATTTTTCCCTGCGCAGTAATATTCAGTTCAGAGAAAATCTTAATCTTAATTTATGGTTGAAATACACCGATGATTTTACCGATTACCTGGAAAATCGCAAAACAACCATAGATAGCTATACTACCCTGGATGCCCGACTGGCCTGGCAGCTTAATAGAACACTTGAGCTGTCCGTTACCGGACAGAACCTGTTAGAGTCGGATCATATTGAATATGTCCGGGGAAGCAGCATGAACGATGCCGTAGAAGTTAAACGTGCGGTCTATTTTAAATTACTCTGGCAGTATTAGAAAGTCGCCTGGCAAACTGTTCAGTCATTCCTTTGAGAAAACGGATGATTTTAAAAGGACATGGAAAGCAGCATAATAATGAAGCATTTTAAACCCATTCATCTCATCAGACAGTTTATACTGCTGCTGATCAGCCTGTTAGCCGTAAATTACGGCTACGCTGCATCGGCACAGGATAAATTTGATGAATATATGGTCAAAGCGGCCTTTACCCTCAACTTTGCACGCCTGACACAATGGCCTGATAATCGTCTTAAGGCATCTGACGATATTAATATCTGCGTTATGGGCAATGAGACCCTGAAAAGCATCTTCACCCAAGTCAACGGAAAAAACATTAATGGCCATACTGCCCGACTGAAAATAATTTCCAGAACAAATACCATTACACAATGTCATATTTTGTTTATCAGCGGCATAAAACAAAGCAATATGCGACAAATCTTTAAATTGGCGCAACAGCATTCTATTCTTACTATGAGTGAGCTGACTGATATCCGTCAATCCGGTGCTGTTTTAAATTTTGTTATGCAAAACCATAAAGTCCGTTTTCAGATTGATCCTGTCAGGGCACAGCAGGCTAAACTGAAAATCAGCTCCCGATTACTGAAACTGTCCATTATTAAACAGAATGTTGCCAATAGACATGATACCGGAATTTAAAAACCTCTCTGTGCGTTTCAAGCTGATCCTAATGATGAGCCTGGCATCCGCTATCGGCCTGTTATTACTAACGTCAGCCGTTATTTTTAATGAAACCCGCCGGGCCAATGCCGATACCATTGAAGAATTAACGGCTTTGGCTGATGTCGTCGGCTGGAGCAGTGCTGCAGCCATTGCCTTTGATGATCCAGATGCGGCCAGGGAAACCCTCAGATCCTTAAGTACCCATTCTGATATTGTCGCGACCCTCCTCTGTAATAAGAAAGGCCAGCTTTTCAGTCATTATCTATCCCCCCTGAACGAAGGAGACAAAGCCGCTTTTAATTTAAATAACGACAATAATCAGAACTGCTCAGCTCTGGTACTGTCCACAATACAATACCCTTACCACCTGATCAGCCGGAAAATTAATTTGCAGGGGGAAAATGTTGGTTTTATTCATCTGGTTTATCAGCAGAATACCCTGGTCAAACAACTGGAAAATTATTATCTTCTGGTAACCAGTATTGCCCTGCTGTCTTTTCTCATTGTGGTGTTAATTTCCACTCGTTTACAAAAAGTATTTACCACCCCATTAACCGAATTAATGGATACCATGAAGTCCGTCTCCACAGAAAAAAAATACAATATCCGCGCAAAAAAAATCAGCAACGACGAATACGGAACCCTGGTAGATGTATTTAATGAGATGCTCAACGAAATACAACAGCGTGACAGTCAACTGGCCAGTTACAGTCAGCGGCTGGAAAGTGAAGTCGCTGAACGCACCAAGGATCTGTATAAAAAGAATAATGAGCTGCAGGCCATTACCATTGAAGCCCTGCAGGCTAAAAATATTGCTGAAAAAGCTAACCATATAAAAAGTGATTTTATGGCGACCATCAGTCATGAGATCCGCACCCCGATGAACGGTGTTCTGGGTATGATTGAAATTTTGCTGCGTACCCGTCTGACAGACAGGCAGCTCAAACTGCTTACCACGGTGCAGCGCTCCGGTAAGTCCCTGCTGGTGCTGATTAATGAAATACTGGACTTTTCAAAGTTTGAATCCGGTAAGCTGACGCTGGATAAGCAGGCATTTCGACCTTATAAGCTGTTGCTGGATACTCTGGAACTGTTCATTGAAGATGCCAGAACCAAAGGCCTGAGCCTGCATTCCGAATTTATTATCGATGAACATCTGGTGCTTATTGGTGACCGCAACCGCCTGCAGCAGATACTGAGCAACCTGCTCAGCAATGCTCTGAAATTTACTCACAGAGGCGAAATCACTCTGCGCTGCTCCATTCCGGAACTGGGACAGTATAATGACAATAAACACATTAAACTCTACTTTGAAGTTGAAGACAGCGGTATCGGCATCCCTTATGACAAACAGAATATTGTCTTTGAAGCCTTTTCCCAGGTGGACAGCAGTACCACCCGTGAGTATTCCGGAACTGGACTGGGACTGTCCATCTGTAAACAACTGGTTACTCTGATGGAAGGTGATATCGGTGTTAATAGTGATGATAACTCAGGCAGCACCTTCTGGTTTACCGTAACCCTGGAACTGGGTGAAGAAAATCTGCTCCCTGAAAGTACCCAGGAAACTGACTGCGCCAGGGAAACTCCACAGTTTGCCGCTACCATTCTGGTTGCTGAAGACAACCCTGTTAACCAGGAACTGGCCCATACCATGCTTGACATACTCGGCTGTGAGGTTCTGCTGGCCAGCAATGGTAAAGAAGCCATCAGCATTGCCGAACAACAGCCGATAGACATGATCCTTATGGATTGCCATATGCCTCAGATTGACGGCTTTAAGGCCACTGAATACTTACGGAGCCAGAATAAACAGCGCTTTGATAAGCAACAATTACCCATTATTGCCCTGACAGCTGATGTCCGTGACGGCATCCGCAAACAATGTCTGCATGCCGGCATGAATGATTACATCAGTAAACCCTTTACTCTTAATGATCTGGCCGGAAAACTGT
>JALTKC010000316.1 GCA_027076245.1 Gammaproteobacteria bacterium | reverse complement strand
GAGTCTGGGTCTGTAAAATATGCATAATTCTAAGGGACAGGCGGGAGAAAAACTGCAGATTATCCACCTCCCTTGCATTGTCTGTTTCAGCATGGGTATGACCGCCGTTCCAGGCATCAGAAAACAGGAAAACCATATCCAGATCAGAACTATAGCCCAGTTCTATACCACCCAGTTTACCAAAGCCCAGCATAATAAATCCGGCGCCAAACTGCGGCGGCTGATCGGTACAGGCCTTCTCAGGATCCTTTAGCTGCGGCGCTCCATACCGGCTAACCATATCATGCCAGGCAGTCTGTAGTACAAAATGCAGTATCACCTCTGCAATCCAGGTTAAGTAATCACTTACTTTCATTAAAGGTATTGAATTAGCAACATCCGCTGCGGCCACTCTGAGTACATGGCTTTGCTTGAAATAACGCAGCACATCCATGCGCTGTTCCAGATCATCCAGCGGAACAGCCTGCATTTTCTGCTCCAGTTCAGCAAATAAATGCTCACGGTTTAAGGGGGCATAAAGGATTCTGGGATCCAGCAGTTCATCAAATAAGGCCGGATGACGACTGAGCAGGCGGGTGATCCAGGAACTGCCGGAACAGAGTTTGACCAGTTGTGACAGACCCAGGGGGGTTTCTACCAGCAGGGACATATAGACTGAGCGGCGGCAGATGCTCTCAATCACTTCCATTATGCGTTTAAAGGTGGTTTCGCTGTTTTTGACCTGTGCCACCGCCTTTAATACCAGCGGCATCAGCCGATCCAGCCGGTTAGTGCCCTCTTTGGACATTTTCTTATACAGACTGGAACTCCGAAACGTGGTCAGCAGGCGGACAATCTCTGCTCCGTCGCTATAACCCAGTTCATTTAAAATAGCTGCCGCCCGTTCATCACTTAAACCGGCCTGCCAGATCCCCTGTACTTCATCATCAATATTTTTGCCATCATCGGCCTGGGGTGCCTGGAACAATTGTTCAAAATGGCTTTGTACCGTATTACGAATAGTATTCAGATCCTGTGCAAAGCGGTCCCAGTCAGCATAGCCCATACCCCAGGCAATACGGGCGCGGGGATAATCGGCATCGGGCAGATTATGGGTCTGCTGATCATTGATCTGCTGGATACGGTGTTCGGTACGACGCAGAAAGTCATAGGCTTCCAGTAATTCATTCACCACAAATTCCGGCAGCAGGTTCTGTTCACCCAGATAAGCCAGTACTTTCTGAACCTGCCGTTCCTGCAGACGCTCATCCCGACCGCCGCGCAATAACTGAAAGGCCTGCGCCAGAAATTCTATTTCCCGGATACCGCCGGCACCCAGTTTGACATTATGTTCTTTCTTTTTCTGTTTGACTTCATGGGCAATCATAGACTTCATTTCACGCAGAGATTCAAAGACAGAAAAATCAATATAACGCCGATACACAAAGGGAATTAACAAGGTACGCAAATATTGACGATCCGCTTCCTCACCCGTGATCATCCTGGCCTTAATCAGGGCATAGCGCTCCCATTCCCGACCGTGGGTGGTGTAATATTCTTCCAGAGCATCATAGCTTACCACCAGCGGGCCGCTCTGACCGAAGGGGCGCAGGCGCATATCCACCCGAAATACAAAGCCGTCGGCGGTTTGCTGATCCAGCGCCTTGATTAAACGCTGTCCCAGCTTGATAAAGTATTCGTTATGGCTGATGCTGCGCGGCCCGTTAACCGTCTGACCATGCTCCGCAAAGGCAAAAATAAGGTCCACATCGGAAGAAAAATTCAGTTCACCTGCCCCCAGCTTACCCATACCGATAACCACCAGCGGGATCACCCGGCCTGTACTGTCCAGCGGAGTACCCAGCTCCTGCTGCTGTTTCCTGTCCAGCCAGTCCAGTGCCTGACGGATGGTACAATTGGCCAGTTCGGTTAATTCAGACAGCACCTCATTCAGCGGTGCCAGAGCATTAATATCCCGCCAGGTTATGCGCACCATCTGCTGATTACGGAACTGACGCAGTACTTTCCAGAGATCCTGTTCCGTGTTCACCGCCTGCAGGGACTGAGCCAGCATGTGCGCCATTTCTTCTGCCTCCAGAGGGCGCTGATACAGGCCGTCAGCCCATTGCTGTGCAATGGCTTCAAGGTGATGAATCAGCTGGCGTTCCACATAATCGCTGCATACCAGAACTTTAAGCCAGTATTGCAACTCCTTATCCGTCATATTTTCCAGAGCCGTGCCGGAAATGGTCTGGGTAAATTTGTCACGGGCTTTAGCTAAAGGTTCGGTTAATGGAGTCGGGATGGTCTGTTCGGTCATCTGTAAAATCTCTGTTTGATGATATATTTAATGTCGGCTTTGCGGGCAGGATGCCCGCGCTCCCAGGTTTATTCCCAGTTATGAGTGATAAATGCTATGATCTGTAATCTTAATCATTAACGTTATAAAGGTATAGTGTATTGGCTACTTATGCCATTGGCGACATTCAGGGCTGTTTTGATGCCCTGGAATTTCTACTGGAAAAAATAGCATTTGATCCGCATAAAGACACCCTCTGGTTTGCCGGGGATCTGGTTAATCGTGGCGACAAGTCTCTGGAAACGCTGCGTTTTATTAAAAATCTCGGTGATAGAGCTATTTCTGTACTGGGTAACCATGATTTAACTCTGCTGGCCTTATCCGAAGGCTGTGAAAATATTAAACACCATACTCTGGATGATATTCTCAATGCACCGGACAGAGCTGAACTGATAGACTGGCTGCGTACCCGCCCTTTGCTGCACCACGATAAATCACTGGGTTATACCATGGTACATGCCGGACTGCCGCCGCAATGGGATTTAACACTGGCGCAGCAATGCGCACTTGAAGTGGAACAGGTGCTCAGCGGTGATAATTATCGGGAATTTCTTGCCCATATGTTTGGTAATGAACCCCGAAAATGGAAAAACTCCCTGCAGGGCTGGGATCGTCTGCGTTTTATTACCAATAGTTTTACCCGGATGCGCTATTGTAAACCTTCCGGAAAGCTCAATTTTACAGATAAAGGCATTATCGGCAGTCAGAAAGCCGGTTATATTCCCTGGTATGAAGTCCCCGACCGTAAAAGCCAGGGATTAAAAATTATCTTTGGCCATTGGTCCACTCTGTTCGGTCATACCAGCCAGCCTGATATCTATGCCCTGGATACTGGGTGTCTCTGGGGCGGCAGTCTTACGGCCATGCGTCTGGACAGAGCAGAACCGGAATATGTAGCAGTGGAATGTGAATCTCCGGGCAGATATATAGAATAGCTTACAGATTTCAGGTCGGAGGTTTTAGGGAATTGAAGAGGGACGTGGAATTTTCTGGTTTGAACTGCTAGTATTGGGGTTAACGCAGGGAAAAAGGGGACTTTCCTTTTACTGGTCTGTTTTAACAGGCTTTTTTACTACTTTTTAGCGGAAAATTATGAGCAAAATCAGAGAACTTATTATCGATAATGGCGAAAAACAGAAAGCACAGGACAAGGCAAAACTGTTTATTACTTTCGCCGTTTACCTGCTGACGGCGGGGACTTTAATGGAATTTGTCAGTACGCCAGTATTACTGAAAATTCTTGGCTTTATGCTGGCCGGTCAGGCCTTCTACTTTTTATGGAAAAGTAATAAATTTTCCACACTATAACGCACTGCCCTCTTAAACGATGAAGCCACACATAAATCCTGTTCTGGAAACACTTTTTCAGACGACAGAAGACTGGTTTGCTGAAAAACTGGTTGACTTTGCTGAACGGGTTACAGATTCACTGGTCACTAAAGCGGAGCAATCCACCGTCACCAGTGTACAATCCCAGTGTTTTACCGCCATACATAGCATCCGCAGTATTGGCAATCGTTCGATTGCCCAGTTTATGGCCTCACTCAAAAAACATTTTCAGACAACCACTTTAAAGCCCAGTCTGAATGATGATATGTACGCCATCAGCCATAAACGTAAAAACAAGCTGGATCTGTTAACCACCAAAGATCTCGAAGACAGCCTGTCGTATGAAACCGCTATTGAAAAACTGCATAAACGCAATAAAGAAGCCTTTGAGCATCTTGAAGTAAGGATTTATGAATTATTAAAGCAAAACGGGGAAACTATTTCCGAAAACCCCATCAGTGCAGAAAGCATTATTTCAGCCTTTCGTGAAACTCTGGATTTATTTGATTTTTCACCTGAAATCCGTATAGAGGTTTATGATCTGTTTGAACAGTTTATGGACACTCATATCGCTGAACTTTTAAAAAACCTGAATGAACAGCTCATAGAAAAAGAGATTCTGCCGGAAATTGATCCGGATTATTTTATAAAAAAACTGTCACGTCAGACTCATTCCATGTCTGCTGATAACAATGAGATACCAGATTCAGCACCAGACCCGACATTTTCTAATCCTGCAGAACCATCGCCCGCCCCTTATACTACCCCCTCAGGCAGTCAAGCTATTAATCAGCCCCAAAACTTTGGACAGCCTGCTCCTGGTACAGGCAGCAGCGGACAGACCCTAAACAGCCGCCTGGTCGATCTGGCTAATCGCATTTCCAGTCAGAGTATATCCGCAGCCGGTTCCAGACAGGAGCCTGAACATTCTGATTCCAGCAATATACCACCAGAACCGGCAGGCACCACTC
>JALTKC010000315.1 GCA_027076245.1 Gammaproteobacteria bacterium | reverse complement strand
TAACGCACGGCATTATGCAGCAGGTTCTGTAAAATCCGCTGCACAGCGGTCGGCGAAATATTAACCAGGCATGCTGAGGGTTCAGACCAGATTATGGCAGGATATTCTAGTCTGAATTTATTTACCTTCTGAGTGATTAATTCATTGATATTAATGACTTTACACTTTGACCTGGCCTGTTCTTTACTTACAGCCAGTTCCAGTGTCTGCTGTATAAGGTGATTCATCTCTTCCAGATCACTGCGGGCAGCCTGAATCAACTCCCTGTCCGGTTTATCTTCCATTAACTCGAGGGCCAGAAGTATGCGTGAAATCGGTGTTCTTAAATCATGGGAAATTCCGGCAAACAGGGTGGTTCTGTTATCCAGTAACTGCTGAACCCTGGCATTCATCTGGTTAAAACTTCTGGCCAGTTGGGTCAGTTCTCGAGCACCGGTTTCTTCCAGAGGCGCTACTACATTACCACGCCCCATTTGCAGTGTTGCCTGGGACAAGTTTTCCAGCGGGCGAATTAAATGCCGTACCAGCAGACTACTGGTAAGGAAAATAACTACAGCAGCACCAAGCAGAAGTAGAAATATGGCCCTGGGAGGATTAGGCTCTATATGAGAATAAGGAAAACCAATTCGAATGATATTGGCAGCAATAGGAATATCCACCCAGATAAACCGAGTCTGATTCTTCATACTTTGCCCCGGTATAACAACCGGCTGGTTCAGACGTTTTTCAAAAGCCTCAACCAGAAAATTATAAAACAGATGATGGATATTAATATCATCCAGAGGCTGATGCTGTTCGGAAATATAAAGCTGATGATATTGCTCAAGCTCTCTTTCAAACCTGAGCCTGGCTTCCACAGGTAATTCCACCCAGGTCTGAGCAGAAAGCAGCATCAATGCCGCCATATCACCAGCAGACTGGCGGGCAATAGGAGAGATTAAGTTCTGAAAAACGACCAGAGCAGCAAAGGCCAGAAAAATAAACAGGGATATAAAGATCGTCAGGCTGGTTCGCACAAATAAAGAGGATGGCTGTTTCATAATGCATCCTGTTCCAGATCAGGAACAAACATATAACCTACTCCCCTGACGGTATGAATGTAACGGTTATTACCCAGTTTTTTTCGTAAACGGGTCACACGTACATCAATACTGCGGTCAAAGGGCGAACGTTCATAACCTTTTAAATGGTCAATTAACTTATCACGGCTCAATACTTTATTAGCATTTTTTATAAACGCTTCCAGAATATCAAATTCACCGCTGGTCAGTTCAATGGCTTGATTATCCTTTACTAAGGTTCTATTAATGGAATTAAAGCGAAAAGGACCAAATTCAAAGATTTTTGCATAAGCATTCGAATTAATACTGCCCCGGTCAGACAAATTTTCATTTTTTTTGAAAACAGGTCGCCTTAAAACCGCACGGATCCGGGCTAAAAGTTCTCTGGGATTAAAAGGTTTTGCCAGATAATCATCCGCTCCCACTTCAAGCCCGATAATTTTTTCTATATCTTCTCCCCTGGCAGACAGCATAATAATCGGGATGTCAGAAGTAGTTCTAATCCTCCTGGCAATACTCAGACCATCTTCGCCGGGTAGCATAATATCAAGAATGATTAAATCAAACGTGTTTTGAGCCAGCTCACTATCCAGCTCATCACCATTGTGAACCACGCTGGCCTGTATCTGCTGTTCTTTCAGATAACGAACTAACAAATTACCCAGCTTTGGATCATCATCAACAATTAAAATATGAAGCTTTTCACTATTCATGATTTTATTATACACAGGGAGATTAAATGAGCCTGAAAATGAAACAATCTGAAACATACTTAAAATGGTGAGAAATATTTTATTAATATTTCTCATCTATAATTTTACTTAATCATTAAGCAACTGGAATAAGTCCGGTTGTTTCTTTTTAATCAATACACGGTATATAACTATGAAAAAAACTATTATTAAATTAGCTCTAACAGGTTCACTGCTGGCTATCTCCAGCATAAGCACTGCTGCAGATTATAGTGCGTACTCTAATGATGAGCTGTTTGGGATGCGGGATCAGGTAAGAACAATGGATGATGAATCCCGAAATGCCTATCGTACTGAACGTCAATCTCGTATGCAGAGCATGGATCAAAATCAAAGACAGTCTTATATGAATATAGGTGCCAGCGGACGAAAAAATATGGAGCGTATGAGTCAGCGTAATGGCGGCATGGGACGCGGTCAGGGCGGTATGGGACGTGGTCAGGGTGGCGGTGGCGGTAAACAGCACCGCTATGGTCAGGGCAGCGGCAATGGTGGCGGAAATCAGTATCGTTATGGTCAGTCTGGTGGTTATGGCGGCAGCAGTTATCAAAACACTAACCGCTATGGCTCCGGTATGAGCAGCGGCAGCTATGGCGGCAGTCGATACGGCAGCGGCGGCAGTATGGGTGGTGGACGTCACGGTGGAGGCGGTCGTCGTTAACTATAGTCTTTTCAGGCAGGGTATAGGATAATAATAGTTTAAAAAGCGTTAGAGTTTCAGCTTTATGCATTTATCCACCCTGGTCTTTATTCCACGTATTATTCCCGGTCTTATTCTCTGCATCAGTTTAGTGAGTTTTAGTTCCAGCTTTGCTCAGGACAAAAAACCAGAGGGTATGGCTGAGGCTAATACACTCACCTATGCATTAAGCCATGGTAAGTTCAAGGGGTTGTTACGTTACAGCGGTCAATACCGGGACAGTAATTTACATCTACTGCAGGATAGCTCTTCAGTGAGTGCTGCACATAAAAAAACTCAGCAATATTCAGCCGGCGGCGGCTATCTGGGTTTTGAAACCGCGCCTATCTATAATCTGTCTGCCGGAGCAACCCTTTATACTTCACAGCCTGTCGGCAATAACCCGGATAATCGCCTTGGTTTGGGCGGTCTGTATGAAAAGGATGGTGAGCAGAAATCCTACACGGTTTTTGGTGAAGTTTTTTTTAAATATCAAACCAGAGAACATCTGATAAAACTGGGACGCCAGGAAATGCCGGATTACCGTTTTGTTTCATTATCGGATATCCGTATGAGCCCCATTACCCATGAAGGACTGGTTTATGAAGACACCCAGTTATCCCGCTTCAGGTTTAATTTCGGCTACATCACAAAAATGAAAGAACGCAATGCGGATACTTTTATTGATATGGCCCGCGGCGCCCAGATCAAAATTGCTAACAGCAATAAGCCCCTTATCCGTGGCTCTTATGATCCGAATGATTTTAAAAACAATAATTACAATGGGCCTAAAAAAGAAATGACCATGGCCAGTGTAATATATGATGCTGACAGCCTGTCACTGGAAGGCTGGAATTATTTTATTAACGATTTTGTTAATACGACCTACCTGTATGGCGATTATGCCTTCGAACCGCTTAAAGATTATAAATTTAAACTGGCCGCCCAGTACGCTCTGCAGAAAGACACCGGCGATCAGATTGCCGGTAATATCGACACCTGGTTTTATGGTTTAAAACTGCAGTTATTTAAGGGTAACTTTAATTATTTTCTCAGTTTTAACGAAGTCCGATATAATGAGAACTCCTATGATGGCGGTACCATTTTTGTCCGCTGGGGTACCCCGCAGATGTTTAATTCCTTCCAGGTACAGGATTCCGAACTGGCCGGAACTGTTTCTGTGGGTATGGGGGTACAGTATCAGTTTGCCGGTAACAGTCCCTTTAGCGGTCTGAATGTACGCCTGCGTTATGGCGACTATAATCTGCCTGATAAATTATCCGATACAGATGCCCGGCAGGATCGTACCGAAACCACCCTGGATTTTAATTATGCCTTTGCCAAAGATGCCTATCTTGGGGATATTTCCCTGGACGGTTTAAGCGCCCAGTTACGGATTGCTTATAACGACTATACCACATCTTATGATTTTGAAGCCTATAAAGCCCGTCATGGTTATGAGTTTGACTCTGTAACCGATGATTTTACTGATATTCGGTTTTATTTGAATTACAGATTTTAGGTGCAAGGTTTTAGGTACACGTTATTCAAAGTCTGGATTACAGGTATTTGAGCCAGAAATAGCGGTTGATATTTTGGGCTTTGAAGTCTCTGTACCAGAGGCAGAACGGGTATAGTAAAATCAGAAAGACCACGGTAATAATATACGAGGTGGACAGATCGGTTATACCACGTAAACCGCCGTAAGTACCGGAGCCGGTCAGTATAATGCGGTGTACCAGGTAAAATATCATGGCAGTCTGGCCAAAGACCAGCAGTACTCCGTTTCGACGCACCCCGATAATTGGCTCAAAATAAAACATCAGCCCCATAATAATAAACATCAGCCCGAGTTCCAGAGCCGTAAAAGAGGCTGAGGGTGGGTATTTGCTCACATGCAGCCACTGCTGCCAGCTGTCATCATAACGATACAGCAGCATATTACCGTAACCGTTATTATAGCGAATAGCCACATAAGCCAGTAGCAGAGCAACGCCCAGACTCATGAGCAGCTTTACCGGGCTGATCACCGCCTGCCCTTCCCTGTAAGCCAGCAAATAACGGCCAAATACCCAGCCCATAATCATCATAGCCAGCCAGGGAAGTAAGGGATACATAATTACCATATCCGGGGATGAATAAGTGGAATACAGCAGCGCTTCAATAATTGAA
>JALTKC010000314.1 GCA_027076245.1 Gammaproteobacteria bacterium | reverse complement strand
CCGATCTGATTGTTGATGCCCTGATCGGTACCGGCCTGGAGCGTACTCTGGAAAATGAATGGTATGACGCTATAGCAGCCATTAATAAGGCCGGCACTCCGGTATTATCCGTTGATATCCCCTCCGGCCTGGATGCCAATACCGGCTCTGTCCACGGTATTGCGGTTAGGGCCAATGATACGGTCACTTTTATTGCTCAGAAACAGGGCATGTACACGGCGCAGTCCCGACATTACTGTGGCAAAATCCATTTTTCTACCCTGGGTGTAGATGAATCCTTATACAGCAAGGTAGAGCATAGTGCGGTATTAATGGAATGGGCCGATGTGGGGGATAAATTACCCTGCCGCAGTCCGGTCAGCCATAAGGGGGATAATGGTCATATTCTGATCATCGGCGGTGACTACGGTATGGGCGGTGCCTGCCGTATTGCCGGTGAAGCGGCTTTACGCAGCGGTGCCGGGCTGGTCAGTATTGCCACCCGCAAGGAAAATGTCAGTGCTATTACCGGCTCCAGGCCGGAATTAATGGTGCATGGTATAGAGCATCCCGATGAACTGGAGCCTTTACTGGCAAAGGCCAATGCCATTGCAATTGGCCCGGGTCTGGGTACTCAGCAATGGGGTATAGCCCTGCTGGATAAAGTTACCCACTACCTGAAACACCTGCCCGATGACAGACCACCCGTTTACTGTGTAGTGGATGCCGATGCTCTGAATATTATGGCAAAACATAATGTGGTGATCCACAACCCGGACATTATTTATACTCCACATTTTGGCGAAGCCTGCCGGTTGTTGAAATACCACTCTGAACATCCTGATGAAAATACCGATCGATTTGATATGATCCGTTCTTTAAAAGAAAAGTACCACGGTACTTTCATTCTCAAGGGTGCCGGTACTCTGATCCATTTACAGGATGATATTGCCATCTGCCCCTATGGCAATGAAGGCATGGCCAGCGCCGGTATGGGCGACTGTCTCACTGGCATAATGGCGGCTCTGCTGGGGCAGGGGCTGTCAGTACCCGATGCTGCCCAGGTGGGTGTCTGCCTGCACGCCAAGGCTGGTGATCTGGCGGCTATTGATGGTAAAAACGGGATGATTGTCAGCGATCTGTTCCCCAAAATACGGCAGATTTTAAATGACTAACCGGCTATTGCCTCATTTAGGACTATTACCACATTTAAGACTATTTAGTGTCCATCCATTTATCTGGATTTTTTTAAGCATATGTACTTAAATGTAAAACAACTCCCTGGGAGCGCGGGCAAGATGCCCGCACTCCCAGGTTTAAGATATCTTATTATATTCAGTGCTTAATCTGGCCGCGGTATTCACCATCAGGACCGTATAATTTGCCGTCACGGATAAAACCACGGCTGCTGCCGTCTGCATTTAAAAGGGTCTGGCCGCGGATCTGGCCGATAAAATGGCCGTCATTATCATACATACGGCCTCGTTTGGTGATCATACCAATGTATTTGCCCCGGTCATCATACATACGGCCGTCCATGAGTTTTGATTTATAACCGCCCTGCGAATCCGTTAGTTCAACAGCAGAAGCATTGCCGGCCAGTAATATAGCTGATATCAGCAGGCACAGACTCCGTTTTATTTTCATAGTTTTATTCCTAATTTATCCCACATTTCATCCACTTTTTTAACAACAGCCTCATCTTTGATAATCGGTCGCCCCCATTCCCGGGTGGTTTCACCCGGCCATTTACTGGTGGCATCCATACCCATTTTTGAGCCCAGTCCCGATACCGGTGAGGCAAAATCCAGGTAGTCAATGGGGGTATTTTCCACCAGCAGGGTATCCCGTGCCGGATCCATGCGGGTGGTCATTGCCCAAATCACATCGTTCCAGTCGCGCACATTGACATCATCATCACAGACAATCACAAACTTGGTGTACATAAACTGACGTAAAAATGACCAGACCCCGAACATGACACGCTTGGCATGGCCGGGATACTGTTTTTTCATACTGACCACGGCCATCCGGTAAGAGCAGCCTTCCGGGGGCAGATAAAAGTCGGTAATTTCCGGAAACTGCTTTTGCAGAATAGGTACAAACACCTCATTAAGTGCCACCCCCAGAACCGCCGGCTCATCAGGCGGACGGCCGGTATAGGTACTGTGGTAAATGGGATCTTTACGCAGGGTGATCCGTTCAATGGTAAACACCGGGAAGCTGTCCACTTCATTATAATAGCCGGTATGATCCCCGAACGGCCCTTCCGGCGCCTCATCACCCGGTTCCAGGTAACCTTCCAGCACAATTTCACTGCTGGCAGGTACCTGCAGATCATTACCCAGGCATTTAACCAGTTCGGTTTTACTGCCGCGCAGTAAACCGGCAAAGGCATATTCAGACAAAGCATCGGGGACGGGTGTAACAGCAGCCAGAATGGTGGCCGGATCGGTACCCAGGGCCACAGACACCGGAAAGCGTTCGCCCGGATGCTGTTCCTGCCACTCCCGGTAATCCAGAGCACCGCCACGGTGAGCCAGCCAGCGCATAATCACTTTATTTTTGGCAATGACCTGCTGGCGGTAAATACCCAGATTCTGCCGCTCCTTATTCGGCCCCTGGGTTACTACCAGCCCCCAGGTAATAAGTGGTCCGGCATCCTCCGGCCAGCAGGTCTGGATGGGCAGTTTATTTAAATCCACCTCATCACCTTCCCAGACGACTTTCTGACAGGGCGCCCGTTTAACCACTTTTGGTGACATATCCAGTACCTTGCGGTACATGGGCAGGGTCTGCAGGGCGGCTTTAAAACCTTTAGGCGGTTCAGGTTCTTTTAAAAAGGCCAGTAACTGACCAATTTCCCTCAGAGCCGAAACATTTTCTTCCCCCATTCCCAGGGCTACCCGACGAGGTGTGCCAAATAAATTAGCCAGTACCGGCACCGAATGACCCACGGGGTTTTCAAATAACAGCGCCGGACCTTCGGCTCTGAGCACCCGATCGGCAATTTCTGTCATTTCCAGATTGGGATCAACAGGGTGTTTTATGCGCTTTAGTTCACCTATCTCTTCCAGTTTGTCAACAAATTCGCGCAAGTCTTTGTATTTCATAAAAACCTTTAAAAATAAATACTTAAATCAATCCCTCTGCCAGGAATTCAAACCAGAAAAATTAAAAAAATATTAAAAAAATGAGTATTTGTTCATTGCATTGAACCAATTTCGAACTACACTGTCTATATGAGTAGATGACTTAATGCACACAGCAGCAGCGAGTTATCTATAGGTGCCTCGTGGAAGCAAGAGGCTCCCTAATCATTACATTTCCTTTGATTATTTAATCAAGCCGGGGTTCATCCCACCCCGGCATTTTTATGCCTGCAATATATTAACTGGACTGTTTTTTTAACTGAGCTGTATTTTTTGCAACTTCAATTAAAGAAAGCAGGGCTTCATTTACTGCCTTTTCACTGGGAAATGCTTTGGCCACTTCCGGCTCTAAAAGAACCAGATTATGACCTTCCTGATACGATTTTAAATATTTTCCACGCATTCCTTCGCCCAGATCCTTACGGTCATATTCTTTTCTCATTTTACTACTAACCTTCTTCATATATTTTTCTTTCCGATTTAAGCATTTCCCTTGCACTGATAATTCTCATTTTCCCCATTCTTTCTGTATGTGAAACAATAAGATATCTATTGAATCTGGAAATACCAAATGTCAGAAGCCGTTCCTCATTCACAGAATGATCCGGGTCATCAAAAGTCAGCGCCAACGGATCACCGAAAACAGTAGCTGCTTCATTAAAGGACACACCATGTTTTTTTAGATTTTTTTCTTCCTTATTTTTATCCCATTCAAATTCCATATAACATCCTGCATATAATATCTAAATTCTATAGCCGCCATGACGTCTGCGGTTTATCATATCCATGACCAGAATACCCAGGAAAAAACCGGCACCGCCTGTTACAATGATCAGCAGGTATTCCTTTTTAAACCAGCTTTTACTGAGCAGCGGCGGGTCTTCTTCCAGAACTTCGTCATCCACCTGAATTTTAATACTGCTTTCATCCTGACCAGTAGCCAGAGCGGCTATCTTACTCAGTCGCTGTTTTAGCTGACTATTGATCTGCACCGCATGTTCCTGCCGGGCCTGTCTGTCCTGAAAATCCAGTTGCTCCCAGGCTTTCAGTTCTTCTTTCAGGCGGGCAATGGTGGCCTGGTATTCCTCAAGCCTGCTTTGCAGCTCAGCATTATTACTTATATTATCTACAGGCTGACTGTTCTTGTCCGCGAGTTGCTCCTGCAGATCAGCAAGCTGGTTTTCCAGTTCTGTTACCCGGACTTCAGCGGGTTTTTCCGGAATAATAAACTGGGAATATAGCCAGCCTTTAGTCCCATCTTTTAACTGCACCTGGCTGAATTCCTTGCCTGCCTGCAAAACCTCAATGGCTTCTCCACCGGCGACCAGCTTGACCACCGGACTGTCCATGGCCGCTTTGGTATGCAGACCGGTTTGCAGGTGGGTGGTGACATAATACTGTTCTGATTCAGCCGATACCGCTAATGACTGTAATAACAGAGCGAATAATAAAGCATAGTACAGTATCGGCCTGCAAAAACAACTAACCCCCGAATCCTGTGTCATAAATACCTCTTATATCTTATTATTATTC
>JALTKC010000313.1 GCA_027076245.1 Gammaproteobacteria bacterium | reverse complement strand
CGGCTGTCAGAACAAAGCAATGGCCTGTTTAACCCGGCCATCGGCCAGCTTATCCGGCTCTGGCAGTTTGATAAACTGGAAGATGAAAATTTTAATTTTTCCCTGCCTGATCCTCAAAAAATACAGGCAGTCGTGAACAGCCATCCCCGGATGAGTGATTTAAAACTGACCCGCACAGCAGATAATACTTTTCTTCTGCAATCGGACAACCCCTCCGTCAGTCTGGATTTTGGAGCCTTTGCCAAAGGCGTAGCCGTTGAAAAAATGCTCACCATTCTTAAGCATTATCAAATCAATAACGCCCTGATTAATGCCGGTGGCGATTTAAAAGCCATTGGTTCCAAAACCCTGGGCGGCACATCAACCCCCTGGCATATCGGCATTAAAAATCCTCAGAACACACAGGATCCGAGCCAGCCTGCTATTCTGGCCGCCCTTGATCTGCATAATGGCGAAGCCCTGTTTACCTCTGGTGATTATGAACGCTTTTTTACCTTCAATAATCAACACTATCATCATATTATTGATCCCCGCACGGGTTATCCCGGTCAGGGGGTTAGAGCGGTAACTGTGCTGGATACTGATGCCGGGCGAGCCGATGCGGCAGCTACAGCCATTTTTCTGGCCGGCCCTGAACAGGCTCTGGATATTGCACGCAAGATGGGTATAAAACATCTGCTGATGATGACTTCAGATAAGCGTCTTTATATTACTCCTGATATGGCCGCCCGTCTGCAGCTCAGTGTTGATTATCCGGTTATTATACTAAAGGATAAAAAAGTTGTTTCTACTACTCAACATAATAATACTGCCAACCAGAAATAACACCTGTAATGAAGCCCGCCCAGCCAACATTATCCAGTACATTCAGAGTCCGTTTAAACCGTGCTGACATGGTTATTCTGCTTCTGACCATGATGCTGCTGTTCTGGGTCTATAATCGCCTGTGGTTTAACCCGTCCAGCGGCAAGGCGGATTATCTGGTGATACAGATAGAGGCTCAGGCACCGGTTCAGTATCCGCTGAACCAGAACCGACTTCTGGAACTGGATGGTCGCAAAGGCAAAAGCATTATTGAAATCCGTCAGGGTAAGGCGCGCTTTATTCACTCTGCCTGCCGGAATCAGTTCTGTGTGTTTCACGGCTGGTTAAGTACGCCCGGTGACACTACGGCCTGCCTGCCCAACCGCATCAGCATCACAGTAAAGAGCAATACCGGGCATGACTCTGAAGCCTTTGATGCTCTGGCAGGAGAGCATTAATGCAGCTGCATTTTACTACCCGCCATGACGATCACCGTATTGCCCTGCTGGCTGCTCTGGCCATCAGCATCCATATTATTGAATCGGCTTTTCCCAGCCCTCTGCCTGGCATCAAGCCCGGCCTGGCCAATGTGATCACCTTATTCTGTTTTATCCGTTACGGCTGGCAGACCGCCCTGCAGGTCAGCTTGCTGCGGGTACTGATCGGCAGTCTGCTGCTGGGCTCCTTTCTCTCACCGACTTTTTTGCTCAGCCTGTCTGGTGCTCTGCTGAGCCTGACCTGTCTTATTATTGTGCAATGGCCTTTTAGACAACATTTAAACTATCAGCCCACAGCCATTGGTTATGCACTGATTGCCTCAGTCAGTCACATCTGCGGTCAGTTTCTGGTGGCCTGGTACTTTTTTATCCCACATCCCGGATTATTCAAACTATTACCGGTTTTCATAACTTTTGCCGTGCTACTTGGTTTGCTAAGCGGTATAATTACCCAGTTATTAATCAATACTGATGCTGCCGAAACTTAACAAGAGCCTGAATCATTTATTTCAATCATAATAGCTATCTATGGCATATATAAAACCGCCTTATCTGCAATCCCGAACACAGCATAACGAAATTCTGCTTACGGCTTTTTTTATTACCGTGCTGGTGCACGCGGCTATTATCTTTGGTGTCAGCTTCCATATGCCTGATCCACCCAAACCTCGTAGCAGTCAGACCCTGGATATTGTGCTGGTTAAAACCAGAGCCGAAAAAGCCCCGGAAACCCCGGATTTTCTGGCTCAGGCCGATCAAATTGGCGGCGGCAATGTCAAGGACAAAACCCGGCCAACCAGTAAGAATCCTGGTAAAACACCCAGCGAAGGTAATTTTGTTAAAGACAAACCTTCGGTTGCCCCTGCTCCGGAGCCGATAAAACCCAAAAAGAAATCCATCCTGTCCGTTAATAAACCAGCCAAAAAGAAAGCACCTAAACTGGTCAAAAAGAAAAAGCCCATACCTAAAAACAAACCGGATCTGGTGGCTGATTATGTAGCGGATCTGCAAAAGCAAATTGTGGATATGGAAGCCGAACTGGACGAACAGCAGAAAATGTACGCCAAACGCCCCAAGGCAACTTATATTACGGCCTCTACCCGGCGCACCCCGGACGCCATGTATCTGAAAGCCTGGACCAAAAAAATTGAACGTTTCGGTAATCTCAACTATCCTGATGAGGCAAGGCGTCAGAAACTGGAAGGGCAATTGATCCTGACGGTGGCACTGAGTCCTGATGGCAATATTATTAATGTTAAAATCAGCAAATCCTCCGGCTTTAAGGTTCTGGATGATGCCGCACGACGTATTGTTGAACTGGCGGCTCCGTTTGCCAAAGTACCCGAAGATGTTTTACAGGGTAATAATCGTCTGGTTATTACACGTACCTGGCAGTTTTCTCATGGGTCAGGGAACCGTTTTTCTTATAAATAATTGTGCAAGGGCAGCTTAACCTCTAATGAATCTGACCAATCATTTAATTATTGCCATGCCGGGACTGATGGATCCCATGTTTGAAAAATCCGTTAGTTTTATCTGCCAGCATACCGAAAAAGGTGCCATGGGGCTGACCATTAACCGCCCTATTGAGGTATCCTTTGCTGAGTTACTCAAACAGCTTGAAATTCCGGTAAAAACTCAGGCTTTATCCGAATACTTTGCAGGCATCCCGGTTTATCTGGGCGGCCCGGTGGATACCGAGCATGGTTTTGTCCTGCACTCCAGCGAAAAACCGTCTGACAGCTGGGGGCAGTCTCTGAAAATCAATGACAGCCTGTCTCTCAGCTCTTCCAAAGATATCCTGCGAGCCATTGCTGATGGTGAGGGCCCAGACAACTTTCTGGTTACCCTGGGCTATGCCGGGTGGAGCGAGGGGCAGATTGAACGGGAAATGCAGGAAAACTCCTGGCTTAATGTCCCCGCAGACAATGACATTTTATTTAACACCCCGTCCGAACAACGCTGGGAAAAGGCAGCCGACAAACTGGGCATTAATATTCATTTAATCTCCGGTGACATTGGTCATGCCTGAGCAAAGTGCTGATTATCCTTCTCACAGCACCTTTCTGGGTTTTGACTACAGCAGCAATAAAATAGGCATAGCCGTCGGCCAGCGGCTGACCAATACCGCTACTCCCCTGACCACTCTGATCTCACATCAGAAACGTATTGACTGGGATGGCATTGAACAACTGATCCGGCAGTGGCATCCGGCAGCTCTGGTGATTGGTCTGCCCCTGACTATGGACGGCGAGGAACAGGAGACCACCGCGGCGGTAAAAATTTTTGGCAATCAGCTCAATGAGCGGTACAATCTTCCCGTACACTATATGGATGAACGCCTGACCTCACGGGAAGCCAGCGAAATGCTGGGCTATGACGGGATTACATCCCCCCGGCGTAAAAGCAGACCGGGACGTAAAGTAAAAAAACATCAGCAGCAGGGGCATGATATTGACCAGGTTGCCGCACAGCTGATTTTAGAGGGCTGGTTAAGTGCTGGCTGAATAGTTTTTGATAATACAGACTAACTATAAAAAAACACCAACAACTGGATATAATTAATGACCGACTCTGACATGAATCTTAATCTGGAACAACTGCTTGAGCAGATGTATAGCAGGATCAGCCAGAAGCTGCAAAATCTGGATCCTGAAGATGTGGTCATGATCGGTATCCATACCGGCGGTTTCTGGATTGCCGAAAAAATTTATCAGCGTCTTAACCTGCCCACCCCGCTGGGCAGCCTGAATATTTCCTTTTATCGTGATGACTTCTCCAGAATCGGTCTGCACCCCGAGGTAAAACCCTCACAACTGCCTGCCGGACTGGATGATAAACACATTATCCTGATTGACGATGTCCTGTTTACCGGCCGTACCATCCGCGCTGCGCTTAACGAAATTTTTGACTACGGCCGACCGGCCTCTGTGACCCTGGCTGTCCTGCTGGACAGGGGCGAACGTGAACTTCCGATATGTGCTGAAATTACCGGTCAGAAAATCAGCTTACAGCCTGATCAGCAAGTCAAGCTGACCGGGCCAGAACCATTACAGCTGACGCTGGTAGAAAAACCTGCTGAGAACCTTATATGATCACCAAAAATATACAGCTTGACGAACAGGGACGGCTCAAACATTTTCTTTCTATAGAAGGCTTTAAACGCCAACATCTGCTCAGTATTCTCGATGCGGCTGAACCTTTTGCCAATGTTCAGGAACAGGCCGTAAAAAAAGTACCGCTGCTGCGGGGCAAAACCATTGTCAACCTGTTTTTTGAAGCCAGCACCCGTACCCGAACCACCTTTGAGTTGGCCGCTAAACGCCTGTCCGCCGATGTACTGAATATTAATATTAATACCTCTGC
>JALTKC010000312.1 GCA_027076245.1 Gammaproteobacteria bacterium | reverse complement strand
GTTAATTATAAAATATTCAGATAATGGTAATGGCATCCCGAAAGAGATTCTGGATCACCTGTTTGATCCGTTTGTAACGACAAAACGTGGTCAGGGCGGATCAGGTTTAGGCACCTATATTGTTTATAACCTGGTGGTACAGAAACTGGGAGGCACAATAAGCTGTGAAAGTGTGTCAGGCAATGGCGTACAGTTTAGAATAACCTTCCCTGTCGAAACTGCTCAATAATCCTGAATAAAGATTATAATTTTAGTTGTTTTTAAATAGTTTATTGTATTCAATACCTGCTGCGTCCAGTTCATCCAGGTTTACATCCTCAACCAGAATACTATTACTGGTATCCGGCTGTTTAATATCCTTGCAGTTATCAAGGGTCAGAATAAAACAGTCCGCCAGATAATTATAGATGTGTAAGTCAGGAGAGCTCATCTGAATCTGATCAAACAGGTGTACCACAAACTGGGCAATCTCATCTGAATTTTTTTCTGAGGTAATAACAAAGGCTCTTTTTTCGAAGGTAAAACCATTATGTGTCATAGTATCCATAATAATCCCCCAGATATTGGAACATTCCTCTGCAGGTTTATTGGCATAGTCCAGATTTATAAACAGACCATATTTAGTGGCCATGGTATGACTCCATAATTTTTAAATGTCAGTAATAATGCTTAAGTTATTATAATTAATACTTTTATTATGTATATATAGATAATAGACATTTTTGAGATTTATTCAAAAATTAATACATAAATTTTACCTTTCAGGCATTTATGTAAGCCTATTCTTACGACGCTTTCAACTCAGACAATATAAAAGTATCGGATTAAGACTCAATGTTTAAACACAAAACGTCTCTGACTAAAAAGGAGTTCAGCAATAATTACCAACAAATAAATTGTGGCTATCCAGATTAAGGAATCTGGCTTGTGCAGCCATAAGTAAACCATCAGGGTCAGCCATGATGCCAGTGACATAAACATGCCGATTAACGGCATATGTGACTTTATTTTAATCACTTTTCTTAAGCGCCATGCAGAAAGGTTGATCAGTGCAAAAATAAGCAGAAAAGTGGAACTGGCAAAAGAGGAAATAATATTTAAGTTGGCCAGATTCACAAAAGCCAGTGTTACCAGACTGATAATAATTAATGCAGCCCAGGGTATATTACTGGATTTACGCCTGAAGCCAAAAGCTGTAGGGAGTTCATTCTCCCTGGCCATTACCATACTTAGTCGTGCGGTACCAAATAAGGTCGCATTTATTGCAGAAGAGGCAGAAAACAAAGCAGCCAGGCCGATTAATAAAAAACCAGCCTGCCCTAAAAATGGTTTGGCTGCGACCGCCAGAGCATATTCCTTATATTTAGTGATCTCATCGGGCAGTAAGTTACCTACGGCAACAATAGAGACCAGAACATAAACACAAATAGTAATAGCAATGGACCAGACAATTCCTTTAAGTAAATTATTCTGCGGATCTTCCATCTCATTAATGGTGTTAGGTATTAATTCAAAGCCTTCATAGGCCACAAAGATTAATGCAGCGCCCATTAAAACCCCGTTAACTCCCTGGTTAAAAACTGGCAGAAGATGGTCAGATTTTGCATAAAAAAGGCCGATTATGGCAAACAGTAGAAGTATTAATATTTTAATGGTTACAATGATCAGTTCACTGCTGCCGCTGGCTTTAACACCGTAAAGATTAATAGCCAGAAACACCAGAATAACCAGAGACTGGAGAAAATGATGCATGACAGGATTACTACCTGAGTCCATACCCAGCATGGCTGAACCGTAAACACCAAAGGTAAAAGCATAAAGGGACATGGTACCAATATAGCCGACCAGCAGTAACCAGCCGCCTAAACCGGCAATATTCCGGCTTTTAAAAGCGTGTTCAAGATAGGTGAAACTGCCCCCGGCAGACTCAAAATGCAACCCAAGCCTGGCATAGGAAAGTCCGGTAATCATTGCAATAATACCGCCTATGGCGAAAGCTATTGGCGCCGCATGTCCGGCCAGTAAAATGGCCAGCCCCAGCACTGAGAAAATACCGCCGCCGACCATGCCACCGACGCCCATGGCAATAACCTCTTTAAGGCTGAGCTTTTCACCAACGCCGATATTTGAGTCTTTTTTCAAAGCTGTAGAAACGGATGGCATTTAACGACAGCTTAAGGCGTTCAGTCTTGCCCTGAGGGTTTCAACCTCTTCCATAAGCTGCAGCGCCAGCGCCGCACCGGAAAGATTGACCCCCAGATCCTGCTGTAATCGCCTGACAATGAGCGCCTTGTGCAGACTGTGGCCGCTGAATTGAAGACGCGGTACTTCCGGATTCAGAGGTTCCAGTATCCCCTCCTCCACCAGTTCCAGTACCCAGTCTGCATGCATGGAACAGGCTCTGGAAAGTTCACCCAGCGTCAGTGGATGCTCATGATCAAGCAGTAATCCAATCATTTCTTGTGTCATTCTTACACTCCTAAATCAGCACGTGGGTTAAATGCCAGCTCCTGTTCCATTTTACGGTACAGTTCTTTTGCCTTTTCAGTATCGGCAGGCGGCAAAGCTATATTAAGAATAATGTATAAATCTCCCGGTGTTTTACCTGGGATCCCCCGACCCTTTAAGCGCATTTTTTTACCTGATGTGGAATTGGCCGGTATTTTTAAATCCACCGTTCCGGCAGGTGTCGGTACCTTAATTTTAGCTCCCAGAGCGGCTTCCCATGGGGCCACCGGCAGGTCCAGGTAAATATCCTTACCTTCAGCACGATAGTACTTATGAGGTCGGAATTCAATCTCAAGATACAGATCGCCCTGCTTTCCTCCACCAATGCCGGGCGCACCCTGGCCGCTAAGGCGGATCTGCTGGCCCTGATAAACCCCTTTTGGAATACGAACTTTCAGGGTTCTATCTCTGGTCACCACATGCCCTGCTTCGTCCATCTGCGGTGCACGCAGAGTAATAGAACGAGTAGCACCGTTAAAGGCATCTTCCAGGTCAATCAGGACTTTGGCATGGTGGTCTTCACCCTGCATGGAGAAGCCCTGTCCGCCTGAATACTGATGCTGTGCGCTGCCTCTGAATTGCTGGCCAAACAGGGTTTCAAAAAAATCACTATAGGAGGAGGCATCTCCCCCGGTAAAACCGCCGCCGCTGAATTCAAAACCAGCATCCCAGTCAGGAGGCGGCTGAAAGTCCTGCCCCGATTTCCAGTTTGCGCCCAGTTGATCATAGGCTGCACGTTTTTCCGGATCTTTTAGTACCTCATAGGCTTCACCAATTTCCTTAAAACGTGCCTCAGCATCCTTTTCCTTACTGACATCGGGATGGTATTTACGAGCCAGTTTTCGGTAGGCCCGTTTAATTTCATTCTGGGTGGCATTTTTATCTACCCCCATTAGTTCATAATAGTCTTTAAACTCCATAAGTGTTTCCCAGAAAATCAGTGATTAAAAGCGGCTAAAGTGTATTAGCCTTAAATTATAAATATAAGCTCAAGTATAGAACCAGTTCATAGCATTTACATTACTAACATAAGGTTATTTTCTTGTTTTACAATATCTAAGGGGGAATTGTTAAAGGTGTTTTTATAATAAAAACTGGCTTGTTCAGGCAGAATTTTTCTATCACTGACGCTTGTGCAGGAAATATACGAAACGATTATTTTAATAACGGCAAAGCAGATAAGGCAGCGGCTCCCAGAGAAATCAACAGGGCTGCAACAGCAATATACAGACCGCTTTTGGATGCCGGTTCTGTTGTATGCTGTTCAAACTTTTGCTCTAATTTCTGTTCAAGAGCAGTGAGCTGCTCATTAACAGGTTCTACAGCACGGTTTATCTGTTCATTAAGCTGAGTCTGAACCGATTCATTAGTAATAACCCCCTGTGCCATTTCAGTCTGACGTTCCTTAAGTATCTGTTCAAGATGGTTATTAATGGTTTCCAGAATCAACTGGTCAAAATCGATACTTTCAATGTGGGAACGTAAACCCTCAAAATCCTGTTGTAAACTAAGCAGTTGTTCACTAATATCGCCTGTTTTAGAGTCGGTATATTGATGAGATTCTTTTATGGAAGATTTGACTGAAAAAATAATTTTGTTTTCAAGCTGTCCGGACAGAGCAGCAAAGTTTTCAGAAAGCTGGTTAAAATCTGCCCGGATCGGGTTGAGCTGTTTATTCAGCACATTCTCTACAGCACCCAGTGTCTGCTGGACAATCATATCCTGATCAATGGCCCGTTCCGGAGTATGGGATGATAAGCTTTCTTCAGCTTCAGGTATCTGCTTGTCTGCTGAACCCGTTTCAGGCTGACTTTCTTCTGTTGAAGTAATTCGGCTCATCTGGGCATCAAATTTATCCAGGTCAGCCAGTATGTCCTTCAGCGGCCCGGATGAGGAGGATTTAACCATATAGGAAAAAGCACCAGCATCCATAGCTTTATGCTTATCTTCATCCGTTTCCTTACCCGTACACATAATAACAGGAATAGAGCCAGTTTCAGGGTTTGAACTGATCTGTCGGGTTGCCTCAAAACCATCCATTCCCGGCATCATGCAGTCCATAAAGATCACATCAGGCTGATGGTTTTTTAAAAATTCCAGAGCTTCTTCACCGTTTTCAACCATATCAACCTTAATATCCAGACTTTCCAGATGTTTTTTTAAGGTTATG
>JALTKC010000311.1 GCA_027076245.1 Gammaproteobacteria bacterium | reverse complement strand
GGACGAATTTAAAATTGAATTTGATCACCTGGGTTTTAACTATAATCAACTCAGTGCTGAATTGCTCAATCGCTGGCATGTGCCAGAAGATATCACCTTTCCCATCCGTTTCCTGCACAGTCCTCTCGATTTACCGGACAATCTGGCTCCGGAAACCATAGTGGATATTTATATTCTGCATATTGCTACAGTCTATACCCACCTGCTGCAGCATGAAGACAGCCTTGAGCAGTACAGCCTTGAGCAGCAAAATAGCGATGTACTGGATCCTGATATTAATGCAATGACCAGCAATGTGAATAAGTATATTGAGCAGGTACCTGAAAAAATTAATCAGACACTTGCTATCAGTGCCGATTTTATTGATGATATTCTGTTTGAAATAGAACTCGATGCACTGGAAATTCTGAACATTGTTTTTCCCAGGTCAACGACTATTTACTAAGTGTTTTAAACCGGCAACTAAAATAACCAGCCCAGGTCATTATGCAAACCCAGTCAGAACCCCGTAAGGTCTATAAAGTATTATTTCGAGGCGTAATATTACCCGGTTTTGAAAAAGACGATGTTATCAAAAACGTCCATAATATTACCCGTATTCCAGAGGCTGTGATCCGGCGTAAGTTTTTTTCCGGAAAAACCGTGGTTATTCGCCGTGCTGACACCCAGGACTATGCTACCCGACTGCAGAAAACCTTTGCCCAGGCCGGTATCGAAACCCATATTGAAGAAAAAACTGAAGAAGAATCTGAGCAAAATCAAAGTGTAAACGATAAATCCTCATCAGATGAAGACTTTAATCAATTTAGTGATTCCGAAAATATCCAGCCATCTGAGTCGAAAATAAAAGGCTCTAATATACTGATTACAATCGGGATTGCCGTCGTTCTGGTGCTAACAGCCCTGATATTATTAACGGATATATTTGATGACATATTTGATGACAAAGAATCCGCAGTTCCTGTTAGTAAGACCAACAACCAGACACAGTCAGTCGTTAAAAAGACATCAGCACAATCTGTGAATGATAAAACAGCTGACTCTCAAATACAGCCCGATACTCAGCCAGCAACCAGGCCAGTAAAGCCCTCCCACATAAAAGCAGAACCAGCTGTATTATTTACTCAGGATGAGATTACACTATTTATTAAGATTACCCACTTAAGTGAGCTGGAACGGATTAAATCATTTATCACTTTATTTCATCTCTCAGAGAAGCAACTGGCCGGTGTTAAGCAGCTCTTAACACAACCCCTGATGATTTCTGAACAGGAACCACTTTACCTCTTTAGTACACAGAAACATTTTGGCCTGTATGCAAAACCAGGCGCTCCGTTAAAAGATTTAACGGATAGCCCCTTTCTGTCGGCTGATAATGGCCATTGTGCAACATGGCACACTTTGAGCCTAAAACAGCATAATAAGCGTTTTTTATTATCCAGTTTTAATCCGGATGCAAAAGACTTTTACCTGGCACTAGAACATAGTCTGCAAAAAGTCCGTTCGCTATTTTCCAGTGAGCAATTACCCGCTGAGACATTATTTTATTTTTATATGAAATCACCGGATTTGCCATTATTTAAGTTGGCGGCCTCCAAAGAACAGTTTGTTTTTTTTACCGATGACAATTTCAAATCTAAAAATATTGAGGAGTTAAGCGGTATTCAATTCAATACACTGCAAAAAACAGACACCTCCGCCGTTGATTTGTGGAATTTAGTCCTATTAGCAATCAGCCAGAACAAGCCATACACATTCCCCAAAAAACATTTATTTACAGAACAAATGACCAGTGCTTTTATTAGTGAAAGCCCATTAATACCTTACCAGAAACAACTGGATGTAGAGTTTCTGCCGCAATGGAGTGACGGCCCCTTTGCGATAAAAACCGCTGCGTTTAGTTTTGAAAATAATCATCCGGTAATCGAGATCCTGGCTAAGGGTCAAAATATAAATACCTTTATAGAATATTCTGCTATGGCCCAACTTCGAACCGACAAAGTCCTGACCCGTTTTCAACAGAATGCAATGCTTGACAATTGTACAGCCGATAATTCACGTGCAGACAGCCGCATTGAGTTATTTAAAAATATTGATGGTGAACAGGAAGCTTATATTAATGAGGATTTTGTCAGTTTTAAAACCATCACAGCCAGAGACAGTCTGTCTTTGTCTGCCGATACGCAACTGACTGATATTGAAGAAATACAGGGTCGGATTATACTGGTTAAGCCACAACAGGTCATCGAAAAATCCATTGACCTGAACCCGTCTTCAGGCATGTTAGTACTTGAAGATTTTATACTGCTCTATGATACTGCTGAAAATAACACGTTTAACTACCAGGTTATCGGTAACACAGCTCAGTTTATCACCCTGCGTATTAATAATAACAAGGGTGATAATATTGAAACCACAGATTTTCAGTATCAAACTCAGTTTAACCAGTCCATAAAACAGTTTAAACGAGTATTTGCTGAACCGATTAATAACGGACAAGTCAAAATGAAGGTTTTTTACAGCCCTCAATACCAGGTTAAGCAATATCCCTTTAAGTTCAAACCTGCAATAGCATCAAGCCAGACTTTAACTCTTCCGCTACCTGATGACCAGCCCATAGCACCTGAGCAGGACAAACTGGGTATCGCTCCCTTAGACGAGCAGATCAGTTCTGATAATCCGCAATGGCTGGGAGAACGACTGGCCAGCACAAGGATACCCCCTTTTTATATTAACCTTTATAAACAACAGGAAAATGACCAGCCAGTGGCTGATGCAATTATTAACCTCAAGCTGGCCTTAACCCCCCTGCTCCATCATAATCTGAGTTCTATACGTTTAAAACTGCAACAGACCGGAAGTCCTGAGAAAAATCGTTTACTTTACAACAACTTTATACATTTCAACCATAAAACCATGGACAATATTCAACAGGATTATCTGGATTCCAATATCCCCATACAGATGGATGCTCAGACTGAAAAACTAAAAGGTGAAATAGACCTGTATCTGCCCAGAGAATTTATAGTACAGCAGGCTGACTTTGAAACCGTAGGTCAAACCATTAAGAGTGATTCACTGCAAATCACTTTAATTAAACAGACTTCACGCTCTCTGGAATTTGCAGTTTCCGGGGATCTTAAAACCCTGGTTCAGTTAAAAATTTATAACAGGACCAGGATGCTTATTTCAGATTTAATGGAATATAACCAGATTGATGATTCTCATGCCCGGCTGAGTCTCATTTATTATGGTGAACCCGCTTTGATTAAACTGATCACCGGAAAAAATATCCTAAGCAATCAATATCAATTTGAATTATAATAACTAATCAATGCCTATCCGTTATGAACAAAGTATCTAAAACCCGGGAGTGCGGGCATCTTGCCCGCATCAGAAATAATATATTAACAGGTTTATTGACGTGGGCAGGAAGCCCACGCTCCCAGGAAAAGAAAAAGTAAAAACGAATAGAGACTAATTAAAATTGGAATTCCATAACAATACCTAAGGATTTATTTATGACCGACAAGAGTACCCATATTATTGAAACCGCAATTAAAATAGGCCTTATTGCTCTCCTTGCATTCTGGTGCTATCTGATTGCGGCTCCCTTTATTACTCTTATTGTCTGGGCCGGTATTATTGCCATTGGTGTTTACCCTTTATACATCATGTTAAAAAAGAAATCCGGTCTAAGTGCCGGCTGGTCGTCAACCATTATAACTTTATGTATGCTGACCTTGCTGCTGGCACCTTCTTATATTATTTCAGGTGCCCTGCTGGATAATGCCAAAGTACTTTCCTCTCATATAAAAAATGACACACTCGAAATTTCTCCACCCCCTGAAAAAGTAGCCAATATTCCTGTCATTGGAAAAAAAATAGCGGATTTCTGGCAACTGGCATCAGACTCTCCCAAGGCCGCTTTTGGGATTTATAATGAACAGATCAAAAACGGCATAAAATGGATACTATCTTCTGTTGCCAATGTAGGTCTTGGCATTCTTATGTTTGTATTTTCCATTATTATTGCCGGTGTCTTTCTCGTCAGTGCTAACGGGGTCAGAAAAACTTTTATACTGATTTTTAATCGCCTGGCTGAGGGTCGGGGTGAAGAACTGACCCGGCTCTCAAGAGATACTGTAAAAAGTGTCGTAACCGGTATTCTGGGTATTGCATTTATTCAATCTGCCCTGGCGGGTGTCGGCTTTGTGTTGATGGGCATTCCCGGAGCCGGTTTATTAACCTTTCTCTGTCTGATCATGGCCATTGTACAGATTGATATTCTGCTGGTACTAATTCCACTGTCTATTTATGCCTTTTCTGAATACAGCACCCTGCCCGCCATTATCTTTCTGGTCTGGAACCTGATAGTGGGCCTGAGCAATAATGTTCTAAAACCCATATTACTGGCAAAAGGTGTCGATGCTCCCATGGCTATTATCTTTATTGGTGCCATTGGTGGGCTGATATTATCCGGCATTATCGGCTTGTTTACTGGGGCCGTTATAATGGTTCTGGGTTATACCCTGTTTATGCTCTGGCTGGAATCCGGAGAAACAGAAACCAAAACCGCTGACTAAATTTAAACTCAATGTTCACCCCTGGAGTGTGGGCATCCCTGCCCGTATACAAAAAAACAGGCATTTACAATCAACAACTAGTCATTGTTTATATATAGA
>JALTKC010000310.1 GCA_027076245.1 Gammaproteobacteria bacterium | reverse complement strand
TTTCAGTTTTTCATCGACCGGAGTTCGATAACCGCTTTTCTGCATAACGGTTTTTGAAGCCGGTTCAGCCGCTGGAACAGCGACTGTAAACAGTCCGCTAAAAAGCAGAATATTCAGGCAGAACAGTAACTGAACCAGCCGGTGATAAACATGGGTGTACCGGCTGGTTTTCGCGGTAATGGGGTAGGGTAAGACTGCTTGCCTAAAGGCTCTGAACATAACTGACTATATCGTCTATTGCAATTTCCCTGGCTTCACTGTCAGTACGGCCTTTAAATTCCAGCACGCCCTTATCCAGACTGCGCTCACCAATCACAATACGATAAGGAATACCGACCAGCTCTATATTGGCAAACATGACACCCGGACGTTCTTTACGATCATCAAATAAGACTTCAATACCGGCTTTATTCAGATCAGCGTACAGCTTTTCTGCTGCTTCTTTCACCCTGTCACTCTTATGCATGTTCATGGGCACAATAGCAACCTTAAAGGGAGCAATACTGTCAGGCCAGATTATGCCGTTATCATCATGGTTCTGTTCAATGGCTGAAGCCACCACTCGGGATACTCCGATGCCGTAACAGCCCATAATCATGACTTCGGCTTTGCCGTTTTCTGATAATACCGTGGCATTCATAGCCTGGGAATATTTGGTGCCCAGCTGAAAGATATGACCCACTTCAATGCCGCGTTTGATATTCAGAACACCTTTGCCGTCCGGGCTGGGATCACCATCCACCACATTGCGGATATCTTCAATAGCACCTAAAGGCATATCCCGTTCCCAGTTAACACCGGTCAGGTGCTGGCCGTTGCGGTTAGCACCACAGACAAAATCACTGCAGGCAGCGGCACTGCGATCCACAATGACTGGAATGTTTAAACCGACGGGACCAATAGAACCGGCATCACAGCCGGCAACGGCCCTGATTTCTTCATCACTGGCAAAACATAAAGGGGCCTGAATATTCGTCAGTTTTTCGGCCTTGATTTCATTCAATTCATGATCACCGCGTAATACCAGAGCAATAATATCGGCGTCGCTGTCTTCACTGGATTTAACCAGCAGGGTTTTAAGGATCTGCTTTTTATCCACTTTAAGATACTGGCTGACTTCATCAATACTGTGCTGTTCAGGCGTATCTACCGTTGTCATTTCTTGAGTGGGCGCCTGACGCTCATCAGTACATACGGCTTCAGCCATTTCAATATTAGCGGCATAGTCACTTTCAGTACTGAAGGCAATTGCATCTTCCCCGGACTCTGCCAGGACATGAAACTCATGAGAAGCATTACCGCCAATAGAGCCGGTATCGGCCTGAACGGCACGAAAATCCAGTCCCAGGCGGGAAAATATCCGGGAATAACAGTCGTACATACTATCGTAAGTCTGCTGCAGACATTGCTGGGAAGTGTGGAAGGAGTAGGCATCCTTCATAATAAATTCCCGAGCACGCATAATGCCGAAACGGGGGCGAATTTCATCGCGAAACTTGGTCTGGATCTGATAAAAGGTTGCAGGCAGTTGCTTGTAACTTTTTAGTTCATAGCGCACCAGATCCGTAATCACTTCTTCGTGAGTAGGGCCGATACAGAATTCCCGGTTATGACGGTCGGTGATCCTCAGCAGTTCAGGGCCGTACTGCTGCCAGCGTCCCGTTTCCTGCCACAGTTCTGCCGGCTGTACTGCCGGCATTAATAATTCCTGGGCACCGGCACGGTTCATTTCCTCGCGTACAATCTGCTCCACTTTTCTCAATACCCGCAGTCCCAGAGGCAGCCAGGAGTATAGGCCGGAAGCCAGTTTGCGGATCATACCAGCACGCAGCATTAACTGATGGCTGACAACCGCTGCATCTGCGGGAGATTCTTTCAGGGTAGGTAATAAAAATTGTGATGTACGCATTAATAAACTTCTTCAGGATGTTGTTAAGGTTAGTATAAGAAAGGCGCTATTTTAACGTATTTAAAACGCTCAGGACACTAAAACTGTCAGAACACTAGAAAGTGCGGCCATCCCAGCCCCACATGTGGCGTTCAGGACTGCTGAACTCAATATAAATACGGTTTTGCGGTACATTGATCAAATCAGCAATATGTTCACATAATTGCCGGGACAGTTCGGCGGTCTGATTGTCCGGCAGGCCGAGACTCTTTAGCTCAATATAAGCAGAGGGTTCTGTGCTGCCGGCAAAACTCATGTTCTGCTGATCGTTAATCAGCACCATTACATAGCTTTCCGGTTTACTCAAAATTTCTGCTGTTTTGGCAGATACTGCCAGACAGACATTACTTTTCTGTTGTTCCTCCAGAACTTGACTGGTATTCAGTATCAGGCAGGGCATGGTTTTATCTCCTTTATTTAGGATAATAGCAATAGCAGGCAAAATATCATTCTGCAGAAGAAAAATCCAGATACGGGTAAATATTAAATCTAGGGTATTCCCTAATAGAGTCTATTATTAGAAATGATTAATATTCTAACTAAGAGGAAGAATAAAAATTATAATTAGAATATCCTTATATTTGATGATTTTAATTATCTAATTTCCAAAAGTACCGCTGATTAAATAATAAAAAACAGGTTCACTATTACTTTAGTTCACAGTTAAAAATTATTAGCTGAGAAAGCAGTAAGTGCATAATTATGTTAGTTCTCTTTCTTGTAAAAAGATAAAAAAAATAATAAATTTAGTGGTTTTAGTATTGTTTATACTCCTGATAAATAAAAAATGATGTAATACAGGTATATTTTAGATATTATTCGTATATTATCTAACTAATACATATTTTTATCAGATATATAAACTTGAAAGTTAATGAATTAATTTAGAAAGCGGATAAAAAGTCAGAATCAATTCTAAATTCAGGGTATTGCTGTTACTTATAACAGCTATTGAATATAAACCAGATCATATAATAAAAGGTAATAAGTAATGTTGAGGCGCTTTAGCGGCATATTTGTTTTAAGTATTGGTTTACTGGTAGGCGGGGAGGCGTTATCCAGCGAAATTATAGAAGTGGGTTCCTATAAGGATATAGAGCATGTATATCTGGGCGGCAGTGTAGTGCCTTATAAAGAGGTGACACTGTCTGCACAAATGCCGGGTCGGGTCGAATACATTGCCGGTGATGAAGGAGACACTTTTACCGCAGGTACCTTACTGGTCACTATCAGCGATGAAAATCTGCTGGCCAAACGCAAGGCTGCTGTTGCTCAATACGATCAGGCCGTTGCCGCTCTGCAGAATGCCCAGGTACAGTATAACCGGGAACTCTGGTCCCCACGTTCAGAAAACCCCACCCAGATGCCGGGCATGGGTATGCCGGGTATTTTTGATCAGATGTTTACCAAACAGATAGGGGATACTCTGGGTTATGGTGATTCTGATGTACAACGCCGGGCTGATCTGTATAACTCAGGCGCCTCAGTTAATCAGGCTCAGTCTCAGGTCAGAAGCGCGCGTGAGGCCATTAATCAGATTGATGCAGCCTTAAGGGATACCCGTTCCATTGCGCCTTTTGACGGTACAATTATTAAGAAAATGGTCGAAGTTGGAGACACGGTACAGCCGGGTATGCCCATGATTTCTTTTGCTAATATGGACTATATCCGTATTCAGACTGAAGTGCCTGTGCGCTTAATTCCTTATATCAAAGTCGGTGATACGGTAAAAGCTTACCTGGATGTCAGCGGCGTTATGATCCCAGCCAAAGTGGCCCAGATTTATCCTCTGGCGGACAAGAGCAAACATACGGTTACAGTTAAGTTCGATCTGCCTATTGGTACCCGTGGGGTACCGGGTATGTACGCAGAAGTTTCTATACCAGTCAAAAATTCCAAGCCATCCACCTCTATTATTATTCCCAAGACCAGTATTCTTAAACATATGGGCAGTCTGCCCAGTGTACTGGTCATGAACGATAAAAATGAAGCAGAACTGCATGTGGTGCGTCTGGGTAAGAAAGTGAATGGCGGCAAGTCATTTACCGTTCTTTCCGGTCTGAAGCCGGGTGATCGGATTATTGATCATCCTCCGATGAACTGGAAACCCGGTACACCGATAAAATAACGCTGTCGCAGCGGGGCGAAGCCAGGTTTCGGGAGAAACCGGACAGGATTAACCAAAGGCATTAAGCAATTTATTCGCTCCGTTTGAGTTATAACAAATTAAGCATGAGCACATTTAATTACAATGGATAATACAAAAAATAAACACAGTTTAGGGCTTGCCGGTACTCTGGCAAGAACCTTTATGCATTCGCCATTAACTCTGCTGCTTCTTATTGCGACTTTTGCAATTGGTCTGGCCGGCTTCATTTTAACACCCAGGCAGGAAGACCCTCAGATATCGGTTCCCATGGTGGATATTTTTGTCAGTTATCCTGGCGCCTCTGTGGAACAGGTTGCTTCCCTGGCGGCTGAGCCCCTGGAACGTATTATGAGTGAAATTCCAGGCGTCGATCATGTTTACTCTGCCTCTCAACGGGGACAGACCATGGTTACTGTGCAATTTGAGGTGGGTGAGGAGTTAGGTCCGTCACTGGTCAAACTGTACGACAAACTGGAATCCAATAAAGATTTAATTCCCCCGGGCGTATCACCGCCTCTGGTAAAACCCAAAGGTGTGGACGATGTCCCTATCGTATCCCTGACACTCTGGTCTGACAGTCTGGATGATGCGGCCCTGCACCTGATTGCGCTGGATGTTATGCAGGAGTTGCAGGAAATTCCTGAAACCAGTAAGAGTTTTGTGATCAGTGGACGCAGCGAACGTCTGCGTATAGAAGTTAAACCCGAACGTCTGGCGGGTTATGGTATTACTTTACAGCAGATAGCCAATACAGTAGCAACGGCTAATAGCGAACAAACCGTCGGTACCATTGAATCGGGTGAAAGCAGTTTTAATCTGAATACCGGTTCCTTTTTAACCAATGCAGAGGATGTTGAACGGCTGGTGGTGGCCATGCACAATGGCAACCCGGTTTATATTCGCGATATTGCTGATGTCATTCATGGTCCCGGTGAAGCCCACAAACTGGTCAATTATTTTACCGGACCGGCAACAGAAGCAGAGAAAACGGCCAATGGTGCACCTGCGGTCACTCTCGCTATAGCCAAAAAAACAGGTACCAATGGGGTCAGCGTAGTTAATAAAGTTCTGGACAGAGTTGAGTCCATGAAAGGGCGTTTAATCCCAAGCAATGTAGAAGTCGCAGTGACCCGAAATTACGGGGAATCGGCACAGGATAAAGTTAATGAGTTAATGTTTAAACTGGTACTGGTGACCATTGCCGTTTCAATATTAATTTTCTGGTTCCTGAACTGGCGAGCGGCACTGGTCTGCTTTATTGTTATTCCTAATGTTATTCTGGTTACTACCTTCTTTGCCCTGATAATGGGCTTTACCATTGACCGGGTCAGTCTGTTTGCCCTGATCTTTTCCATTGGTATTCTGGTTGATGATGCCATTGTGGTGGTAGAAAATATGTACCGGCGCTGGGCAATGGATGGTGAAATCAGTGATCAAACTTCAGTCGATGCCGTTCGTGAAGTCGGTAATCCTACCATTCTGGCGACCTTTACAGTTATTGCGGCTCTGTTGCCCATGGGGATGGTGCGGGGGATGATGGGGCCCTATATGGCGCCTATTCCGGCACTGGGTTCAGTCGCTATGATGTATTCCTTATTTGCTGCCTTTGTATTTACACCGTTTCTGGCCTTGCGCTTTAGACCTGCCATGTCTAATCTGCACAAGATGGAAGAGGCGGAACACAAGACGGTTCGACGTCTGGACGGATTTTACCGTAAAATACTTAACCCTTTGATCGATAATAAACTGCTGGGATATGGTTTTCTAGCTTCCCTGTTTATTATTTTCTTTCTCTGCTGCAGCCTGTTTTACTTTAAAGTGGTTAAAGTAAAAATGATGCCTCTGGATAATAAGGGCGTCTTTAATGTCATTATTAATTTCCCTGAAGGAACCGCGCTGCCTACGACAGCTAATCTGACTCGACAGCTGGCGGAACAGGTCAGAACAATACCGGAAGTAACGGCAATACAATCCTATGTGGGAACTGCTTCTCCTTATGATTTTAATGGTCTGGTACGACATTATTATCTACGTCAGCAGCCCTGGCAGGCTGATCTGAATGTTCAGCTTCTGCATAAAACCGAACGTGATCGAAGCAGTCATGAAATTGCTATTGAAACCAGAAAAATATTAAAAGAATTTATTGCTAAAAAAATTAAAGATGGTGTTTACAGCAAGCTTGACGCACCTAAAATTCAGATAGTTGAAATGCCGCCCGGCCCGCCAGTGCTACAGTCCATGGTAGCCGAAGTTTACGGGCCAACCGCTCACGAACGACATGCGGTAGCCATGATGCTGACGGATCTGTTTGAGAAGGCGGAAACTATTGATGATGTGGATAACTATATTCAAAAACCCTATGAGATATGGAACTTTAAAGTCAATCGTGAAAAAGCCATCCGAACCGGTGTCAGTGTAGATGCCATTAACAAAACCCTGGAAATGGCCATGGGCGGTTATGTGCTGGGTGATATTAAAGACGGCTCAATACTGGAACCTACCCTGATTATATTACAGGTGCCTCTGGATATTCGGGCTAATTTTAATAATCTAAGTCAGCTGCCTGTACCTACCATGACAGGTGGCAGTGTGCCTCTGGCAGAGCTGGGTGTGTTTACCAGAGGTTATAAGGAACCTATTATCTTCCATAAAGATCTGCGGGATGTTGAGTATGTTACCGGTGAGGTGGTCGGTGAATTTGCCGCGCCAATATACGGTATTTTTGAAGTTGAAGATATGCTGTCTCTGGAAGAAAATCGCGGTCCGCGTGGAGAACATATTACTGGCACCATGTTAGGCCCACCAGACTCATCTGAAATGCACAGACAATCCGGTTTTGAATGGGGTGGTGAATGGACCGTAACCTATGAAACATTCCGTGATATGGGTCTGGCTTTTGGTGCCGCTATTATTATGATTTATATGCTGGTGGTCTGGGAATTTGGTAATTTCACCTTACCTGCTGTTATTATTTCGCCCATCCCTTTGACTCTGGTGGGCATTATCCCCGGCCATGCTATTATGGGTGCGGAATTTACTGCAACATCCATGATAGGTTTTATTGCCCTGGCCGGTATTATTGTACGAAACTCAATTCTGCTGGTAGATTATTCCCGTCAGGAAATCTCCCGCGGGGTTGCCATTCGTGAAGCGATTATTATGGCCTGTATTACCCGGACCAGACCTATTGTGATCACAGCACTGGCTCTGGTTGTCGGCTCTACGGCTATATTATTTGACCCGATTTTCCAGGGTATGGCTGTGTCATTAATGTTTGGTGTTTTTGTTTCAACAATTCTGACCCTGGTTGTTATCCCATTGGGTTGTTTCAGTGGTAAAACAGCATTCTGTGACAGTATGACTGAAGACCATCCAGATTACCCAATCTGCGTTGAGTCAATAAATAAGCCAAAAAATAAAAAGCCCTCAGCTATTCTGCCGATTTTAGGTACCCTGTTATTTAATATATATAATATAACCGTGACGGTTGTTCAGGTTGTATGGTGGAGCCTACAGGGTGTTTATACACTTATATTCAAGCGTAAAAAGAAAGCGGCACCTGCGGGCAGTTCTTCTGCGGGAACAACTACTGCCGTTAAACCGACAGTTAAGCCGACAACGGATTCTGTAAGTATAGCTAAGACACCTGTGACTGAGACTTCAGGCACTGAAAAGGCCACATCACCTGCAGTTAAAGATGATAATGCTGTAAAGGCTGATACAGAGGCGGAAAGTAAAGATAAGGAAGTTAAGCCTGATCCGGCACCTGCACCGGCAAAGATTGAAACTAAGGCTGAAGCTAAGCAGGAAACTGAATCTGAACAAAAGCCATCTTCAGATGAAACAGAGTTACAGCCAGACGCTGTTAAGAAAACGTCTGTGACTAAAAAATCTGTAGCTAAAAAAGCTGTAGCCAAAAAAGCCGTAGTTAAAAAATCAACTGTTAAAAAAGCAACGGTCAAGAAGAAATCTGCAGCACGTAAAAAAGCCCTAACGGAAAGTAAAAAAGCAGAGGAAACAAAGACCAGAAGCACCCGTAAAACAGTGAAGAAAAAAGGTCGACGTGGTATTCAGTTAAAAGACGATCTTGGGGACAATAAGAGTGGGGGAGAGTAAAGACTAGCCAAAAGATACCTGTCCCGATATCTTTGTTTTAGTCTTGGTAGTAATGCAAAAAAGAAAATACGGGACTTAATTCTGATTAAATGGAGAGTATTATGAAGAGTCTATCTAAAGTAGTGGCTGCAGCGGCCTTTGCCGGTGCAATTATCTTACCTTTACAGGCCAGCGCATGGTGGGATGACGGTAATTCCAATACCAACTGGAACGGTTATGGTAATAATAACTGGAATAACAATGCCTACGGTAATGGTTATGGCAGTGGTTGGGGTGATGGTTCCGGAGATGCCGATATGGACGGTGACTTTGAAATAACCATTAAATCCCGTGCCCGTGGTCGTGGTCGTGGTAATACCCGTGGTTCCCTGGAAGGTCGTGGCTATGGTAATGGTTATAACAACTGGGATAACCGTTTTCAGGGTTATGGTGATCAGCGTTATATGAACTATGACTATCCACGCTATGGCTATGGACCCTATGGACCAGCTCCTTATATGCGTCCAGCCGTTGCTCCAGCACCTGCTGCGCCAGCAAACTCGGCACCTGCTGCCAAGTAATCGGTATCATAAGATGCTGACCCTGCAGATAATCTCTGCAGGGGGTAATCATACCCGGATTGCCTGACAGATTCTGCTCAACTGTCTGTCAATGTGATCCGGGACTACCGTATGACAAGAACAGGAATAATAAATGATCACGGTAATAGGTAATCTTAAAGGGGGAACGGGAAAAAGCACCGTGACCTTTAATCTGGCTGTATGGCTGGCGCTGAATGATCATGAAGTTCAGGTTTTCGACCTCGACCCTCAGGCAACTTTAAGTGATGTTGGGGATATTCGGGAAGAAGATGAATATGAACCTGTTATTTCGATCAGTCGTTCTTTTGATGAACTAAAAAAAGCACAACAGGATCAGATTCTGGTGGATATCGGCACTGCCGATACCGATGCCATGAAAAAAGCCATTGAGATCACCGATCGAATTATTGTACCGGTACCGCCCAGTCAGGCGGATATCTGGTCAACACAGCGCTTTATTAAAATGGTGCTGGACATACGTGGTAAAAAAAATATGCCACAGATGCTGGGTTTTGTAAACCGTGCTGATACTCATATTGGGGTCAGAGAAACCGGTGAGGCAGAAGATGCACTGAAAATGCTGCCGCATATTGACCTGATTGATACCCGGCTTTACCAGAGAACCACTTATAGGCGCTCTTTTAGTGAAGGTCTGGCCGTGTTTGAACTGGAACCCAAGGGTAAAGCCGCTGCAGAAGTCAACAAGTTTGCCAGTATGCTGTATCCCTGAGTTATTAAAGGAAACGTTCCGTGTCACCTTCGATGAAAGTATTACGGTGGATCTTAAGTCATCTGACGCTTATTACTATAGTTTTGGTGATTATGTATTTTTACTGGAGCTGGGGGAATGAAGAACAGGAAGAGCAGAACATCTCCGGAACAGATTCCGCAGCCGGTATTAAAAACGATACTATAAAGTATCAGGCGATTGAAAATCAGGTGATTGAAAAGAGCCCTCTAGCTACTACTAAGAGCCGTCCAGCTACTATAAAGAGCCGTCCAGCTACTATAAAAAGTCATCCAGAAAAGGCCGAACCCTTACCGGATCCTCAGGGTTTTTCAGAACGAATGAGGCAGTATCAGCTTAAACTTTCCAGGGAGGAACGTGAAAGGCTCAACAGTTATGATAAGGCAGTACGTGCAAGAAACCGAACACAGGTAATGGGTGTTAAAGCAGTAACGGAACCGAAACCTGTTTTTCCTGATGAACAGGCAGTGCTGAATAAAACGGCCTATCCTGAGCCACAGGAAATTAATAATCATTCCCGGGTAAAAGCGGTGACTGAAAATGTAAGGGAACCGTTTGGGCAAAAGCCCGTAACAGCAGTAGCAGCCGTACCGTCAGTTGAGGTACCTGAGTCTGCGCAGCAGCCAGTGATAAATGACAACCTGCAGAAACAGATCCGCTCCAGGCAAAAACAGTTAAGTCATCAGATGATTTCGCTTTTGTCGGCAACGGACATAGCGGAAAAATCAGCTGTGGATATGGCTGAACAAACGGAATCGGTAGCAGAGATACGGCCAGTAACAGAGATAAAAGACAATAAACCCTCTGTATCATTCTCTGTGCCGGAAGTGAAGCCGGTGATAAAAACTGCGGAGCAGAAAAAGATTCTGGCAGAAGCACGCAAGGCACTGGAACAGGGAGAGTATGCCGTAGCCGAGGAGAAATACCTCAGACTTGCGGCATTGTTACCGGAATTACCGGATGTAATGGGTGAACTGGCTAATGTGTATCGAGCACAGAGACGGATGGGTGATTATGTGGCAGCCAATACCCGTTTTGTAAAGCGGCTGGTTAATCATTATCGATTCAGGGAAGCCTGGAGAGTGGTTGCTGAAACAGCGGATGTGGATAAAAATGCGTCGGATAAACAACGCAGAATAATAAATAACAAACAGAAACAGGTGGAAACAGAAAATTTCATACAATAATACTTAGTAAGATAACAGTAAGTATAAAAGCAATGAAAGTCTCACAAGGAGAGATCTGCCAACACCAGATTAGGGACTTTTGATCTGAAATTGAATTGTGACCATTTTTGAAGCGAATTATTTGCATTTAGATTAAAAGGGTTTTCCTGATAATCAAGGGGTGGTTAATGCTTAGGAGAGAGAAAAATGCCTATCAAAAGGTTGTACCACAAATTAACCAATGAAACAGAAGATGCCTCAGGTTTTGATTCTGATACACTGGCGGATCGCAGAAGAGCAACGGATGTAAAGGGACAACGATTACAACTGATTGTCTATACGGCATTATTCGCCTTTATAGTCCTGGCTGCCTATGGTTATTATCTGATTTTTAACCTGACACATGATGTTCATTCCCTGTCTAATGATGTTCGGCAAATGGCTCGTTCCGTAAACCAGATGTCTCTGTCGGTTACGACGAATATGGAAGTCATTTCAGCGAATGTAATAGAAATGAAAAAAAGTACCCGCAGAATAGCGAATGTCGTCTCTGATACCATGCCGGTTATGTCGAAGAATACCAGTGATATGACTCAAACAGCTGAAAATGTCAGTCAGCGTATTGATGGTATGAGTACCAATATGCAGGCTATGAGTGCCGGTATCATCGGTATGCAGCGTGATATGTGGAGTATGAACAAGAGTATTTCCAATCCTGGCGAAAGTATCATTGACAGTATGATGCCCTGGGGTAATAATCGCAGAGGATCTCCCGGACCATTGGCTTTTCCACCTCCAGTACGTTAATATTAAATTTTTAACAATACGCGGAGTTTGAGTGCCAATGTTTGCAGGACCAAGCAAGTTACTTAAATCAAGACTGGAAAGTTTACAGGACAATCTCGCCACCGAGAATCCTATTTTAATTGATGCCGTTGACTCATTTAAAGAGCTGGATAGAGTCGGTTATCGACTGGGTTTATTAACCCCTGATCAATCTTTTGCAACCAGCATTTCATGGTGGCCGCTGATTTCTATTCTGGGTACATTCTCAGCGGGTAAATCTTCCTTCATTAATAGTTACCTTGGAGTAAACCTCCAGTTAACCGGCAATCAGGCGGTGGATGACAAGTTTACTGTTATCTGTTACAGCCAGGATGAGCAGGTCAGAGTATTACCTGGTCTGGCTCTGGATGCTGATCCTCGCTTACCTTTTTATCAGATCAGTGAAGAAATTGAAAAAGTGGCTGCCGGAGAAGGCAGCCGTATTGATACCTATCTGCAGTTAAAGACCTGCAAAAGCGATGCATTAAAAGGCAAGATCCTGATTGATTCCCCTGGATTTGACGCCGATGAACAACGTAACTCCACCTTAAAAATTACCGATCATATTATTGATCTGGCGGATCTGGTGCTGGTGTTTTTTGATGCCAGACACCCTGAGCCCGGTGCCATGAAAGATACTTTACAGCATCTGGTAGAAGGCACTATTCGCAGGAATGATGCTGGTAAATTCCTGTTTATTCTTAATCAGATGGACTCTACAGCCAAGGAAGATAATGCTGAACAGGTGGTTGCTGCCTGGCAGAGAGCCATTGTTCAGACCGGTCTGTCCACTGGGCGCTTTTACTGCATTTATAATGAAAAAGTAGCTCAACCCATTGAAGATGAACATCTTAAACAGCGTTACAAGGAAAAGCTGGATATTGATCTGGGTGAAATTAAGCATCGTATGCAGGAAGTCAGTGTAGAGCGGGTCTATCGTATTATCGGGGCACTGGAAAATACCGCTAACCAGATTGAACAGTCAGCGGTACCTAAAATTAAACAGGCCATGGAAGCCTGGTCCAGAAAAGTTCTGATTATTGATGGTATTTTATACGGTCTAATCATTACTGTACTTATTAGTTTTTCAGTTTACGCCGGATACTGGACAGACTGGTCTTTTCAGCCGCCCTGGCTGGAAAGTTTTAAAGCCAGTAAAATTACCCAGGGTATTACGGCCGGCCTGGTTATTGCGGTATTTGCCGGTATTCATTACTGGGTGCGTAGTAAAGTGGCGAAAAAAATTGTCAAAACACTGCCTACAGAAAATGGTCCGGGTAATATAGCGGCGGCTTTTATAAAGAACACCTTTCCTATGCGTAGTGTCTTTGCCGTTAATCCGGCTGGCTGGGGCAGAAGAGCCCGTAAAACCATTGAGCGGGTTCGCAATGAAGCAGACACCTTTGTGAAATCACTTAATGATAAATTTGCCGATCCTCTGGGTCGAAAGGAAGCAGAAGAACAGGCAAAAGCTGAGGCTCAGTCAGAAATTAAGTCAGAAGCTTAAATTTATTATCAGGTAATAAAAGCGGTGTTTAACCTTGTATTAAGTTATAGGCGTTAACACCGCTTTTTTTTGCCTGCAATAGCGCCTATACTTAAGGTTAAACCAACCCAGGGCAGGATAGTATGGATTTTGAAAGAGTTTCCTTTGCTTTTTTTATTGTTTTTGCACTGACCATTAACTTTGGTTTTTTTGCCGGTGATATTGATAACCCTGCCCATCATCATGTTATGGAACTGTATGCGGCAATTATTATCAGTTTAATTGCCACCATTATTAAACTCGGTGATCGAACCCATATCGGTTCGGTTCTTCTGGCCACCAGCCTGGTTGCCGATTTGCACCTTCTGGCTGCCGCATTTATCTGGGGCTATTCCCAGCATGTTTCAGATACCGGTGTGACGCCTGACATTATGGCGACCATTGTATCTGTTTCCGGTGGTGCGCTTATTGCTAATATTACTTCAGTAGTATTACTGGTGATTGAAACGGTTGTTGTTCGCCGCTAATGAATAATCTGACTTTTCTGTTTCTTAAACGGATCAGACTGCCCTTACTATTATTAATTACCAGTTATGCCGTTGTTATCCTGGGTTTTGTACTGATCCCCGGTCGGGATGATCAGGGTAATGTCTGGCACATGAGTTTTTTTCATGCCTTTTACTTTGTCAGCTTTATGGGGTCAACCATTGGTTTTGGTGAAATTCCCTATGAATTTACCAATGCCCAGAGAATGTGGACGGTATTCAGTATCTATATTACGGTGACCATCTGGTTATACAGTATTGGTGCGGTTTTAAGTACTCTGCAAAATCCTACGTTCAAAAAAATTATTAAAGAAAATGAATTCAAGCGTAAAATCAGGCGTATTAAAGAGCCGTTTTATCTGATTTGCGGATACGGTGATACGGGTAAACTGCTGGCTCATGAACTGGCAGAAAACCATATACTTTCAGTGGTCATAGATATTGATCCGGATCGTATTGATGATTTGCTGATTAATGAACCTTATATAGATATTCCAGCCCTGGTGGGTAATGCTGCTTATCCTGAAGTTCTTAAAAAAGCCGGTTTAGCCAAAGCCAACTGTCGCGGGGTTATCGCCCTGACCAATAAAGATCATATTAATCTTAAAATAGCTATTGCTGCCCGTTTGCTGACTAAAAAACGGGTTATTGATGATAATGACTTTATGCTGGTTTGTCGCGCTGATAGCAGTGATGCGGAAGCTAACATGGCCTCGTTTGGCACTAATCATATTATTAACCCTTATGAAGTATTTGCCCGCAGGCTGGCACTTTCCATACGTTCACCCAGTGCCTATCTGGTATATGAGTGGTTAACCAGTGTCCATTATCTTGATGAAGATAAAAGTGAAGATAAAAAAAATAATAAAACCCATCTGGTTCGGGAAGAGCCTGTTTTCCCCCCAAAAGGGCTCTGGGTTATCTGCGGTTATGGGCGTTTTGGCAAAGCCGTAGCTCGTCATTTAAATTATGTTGGTATTCATACCAGGGTTATTGAAGCCATGCCGGAGCTGACTGATCCGCCGGAAGGCAGTGTTCATGGTAAGGGGACAGAGGCTATTACTTTGCGTGAAGCGAATATTACGGACGCGGTGGCCATTGTGGCAGGCACGGATAATGATGCCAATAATCTTTCCATTATTATTACCGCCAAGGATGAGTTAAGAAGAGTCTGGCAGACAAAGCAGCAGAACAGGGCATTTAACAGCCGCTATCATTTGCTGGTGGATGATGAACTGCAGCAGGAAGAACTTGCCCAGGAAGAGCCCAAACTGTTTACTGTTGCCCGTCAGAATCATAGCCATAACAAGAAGGTATTTGAACAGGCTGAGCTGGATTTTATTATGCAGCCGGCCAGTATTATTGCCGGAGAAATTCTTTCTATTATAAAAACGCCCATGCTGGACAGATTTCTGTCTCTGGCCAGACGTCAGAAAGATGCCTGGGCAAACCTGTTAATCAGCCGGATCAGTGGTTTTATTGAAGAAGATGTACCGAATACCTGGATGCTGGAAATATCGGAACAGCAGACCCCGGCAGTAGCTTATTTTCTTAAACAGGGTACAATCACACTGGATGAAATGCTGCGGCATCCCCGGAACCGGGATAAATCTCTCAATTGTGTGGTCTTACTGCTACATCGAAAGTTAAACCGCATGAGTGGTCAAACAGCCAGGCCGTTTACCTCTTTTAAAAAGGTGCGTTTAAAAGACTATCTCCTGCCGGAAGGTGATTTTGAGATCAAGGAAGGGGATCAGTTACTGTTCTGTGGTGATTCGGAAAGTATGAAATTAATGTGCTGGACAGTCAGTAATATTAATGTCTACAATTACCTTAGAACCGGTTATGAATTACCCGGCGGGTATGTCTGGCAGTGGATATACAGGCACAAACTACTGCGCCAGAAAAAGCTCTATTCGCAACAGGAAAGTTCCGCAAGCTGAGCCGGTATCAAAGCCATCGATAAAAATAATGAGTGTAACAGGACAATAATGTTTTATAACAAAAAAAATATACAATTAAGTCTTATCATGTCCGGTCTGTTTATTCCGGTCACACTTGTTGCTCAAAGCAGCTATATGTTTCCCAGTGACATTACAGATCCCTCTGAGCAGACAAAAGTGGATGCACAACGGGCGCAACGCTATGAGTCACAGCGGCAATGGGTTTATCCTGATGAAAAAAATGTTGCCCCGCAGAGACAATACTCACAACAGCAGAATTCTTATGAAAATCCGGATAAGGGTGCAGAATATCCGCGCTCTGAACATTATAAATACGATGATTTTTCCCGCAGAAACTCTGCACAACCCGATTACCAGGATACCCGAGGCCGAGACGACATATCTTCTGGGCGGCAAGCCCAACGGTCGGGATCTCATACTGATAATGGCCAATCCCGTTATCAACCTGAACAGCATTATCAGTCTGATGACTCCTATTATCAGGAACCGCCCAGAGAAGTATACGTCAGTGATTTGATAAACAAACCGCAAGGTCAGGCTAAACGTTTTTTTCCGGAGAAAAAAGATATAGGGCAGTTTAGAGCCAGAGCAAAACAGCCTTTAAAAAATACCCTTAACCGTATTGAACAGGCGGCTGATCAGGCTGAGTCCCAAATCCGATATATCCCAGTACCGGTATATACTTATGCCCTGCCGCCGGGAACCTTGCCTGGTACGGTTCCCGGTATTGTAACACCACCTGACATGGTGCCGGGATACAGTCATCTTAGTCCTTCCTATGGCACGTATAACAGCTACGGCGTCTCCCCTTATTCTGTATATCCATGGAGTGGCACAGGCGGTGTGCCGGTTGTGAATCCCTATCAGGCCATGTTTCCCAATTATGGCGGTATTTATGGCCCTAATAATGGGGGGCTGCTCCCCTATAACCCTGTCAATGCCTTTCCAGGCGGCTATGATGTTCCAGGTATATTTCCCTGACAGGCAATTTTTTTTAAAACTAACGTAAAAAAGCTTATGAAAAACGGAATAATATAGTTTTCCGAAATTTCATTATGTATAATTGCCGGGCTTGCTGAACAGATGATATTAGACCGGGTATTATTTACCATTCAG
>JALTKC010000309.1 GCA_027076245.1 Gammaproteobacteria bacterium | reverse complement strand
TCTTTTCTCCTCCGTCATCATCCGCTCCACCCATAACTATCCGGGCATAGTCATTGCCATACATCAGGATGGCCTCAGGTATGGTCAGATTGTGATCCGCAGCGATACCGTCATTGGCTTTGCTTGAGTAGATATCCGGATCACCTTTTTGTTCTGCTTCTTCACGGTCTTTTTGTGCCTCTTTTATGGATTTTTCTATTACTTCTTCTTCAGTTAATTTTTTAAAAGCAAAGGCACTTTTAACCGCACGGGAGAGTTTTACTCTTGGGGATATCCCGTAAGGCAGGGTATAGGCTTCGTGGTTGCCAGAAATAAGTAATATGGGTTTATTGTATTGGCTATAATACCATTCAAACAGTTTATAGATAATAAGATTATCGATACCATGAGGGTATTTTTTTCTGTCTTTTAGGTTATCCAGATTAAGCGCTTTCCAGATATCTCCGCTTTTAGTCGTCTCACTAAACTTCGCAAGATTAAGGTTGCGATTATAGTCAATCAGATCACCAGTAATCACCAGAACATCACTTTTTTTCTGGATCTGACTCATTAAGTCTTTCAGTGTTTCATAGCTGGTATTAACATACTCACCTATGGGATCAGAGCGAGGATCCTGGTCGGCATCCTGATAGTCTTCATCCTTCCCGTCTATCAGGCGAGCCCGGCTTTTTTTAAATAAGTGCTGCCTTGAGGATATATGGACATCAGACAAATGACCGATATCCAGCCGTTCTTTATCGGATATAAACAATGGGTGATAACTCTGCAGCAGCATTCCTTCTTCTGTAATAAGCGGATTGTCTTCAGGCGTTACATCACATTTTAACGGATGATAGTCATCTCTGCCGGTATGGTACTGGTTTAGATAATCGTCCTGCAGTTCAAAAAAATAGCCATTTTCATCTTCTGCTTTAGAGCCTTTGTAATGCATCCAGGAAATATCATACATACCACTCTGCTCACCGGACAGTGTCTCAATATCTATCTGAAAACCATAGAGCAGACCTTTCTGACTGTACATACTTTGTACATCAGGATGAATTTGCGCAATTAATTGCTGGTCTTTATCCGTCAGTTTGTAATGCTTCAGGTTGTTAATGTTCCACAGGTAGTGAACACTTATATTTTGCTGAGCCTCTTTAATGGTTTCAAACAGAGGTTTATCGGCCGGTCTGCTTTTATTGATATCAGCCCATTTAACAATTTTCAGACAGCGATTAACCACGCCGGACAGCACTGGCCCTGCCAGATTATCCTGACGCCCTTCAGACTGTTCAAAGTTTTTATAAAAGCGCTCATCTGTCAGTACAATAATGCTGAGTACCTGCCCTGTCTTTTTTAATACCGGGCAGACAAAAGACGGGTGCAGAATAACAACTTCTGCCGGTGTCAGTTTGAGACGATAATGTTTTCTGGTCTCTGTACTTTTATCGAGCTCATGCTCTGCTGAAACTGTGTTTATTTTATCTTTATATTTTATGTATTTCTCTGGTGCCATTAAGTGCAGTTCCCTTGCTTTTTTTAGCGTGTTATTACAACTCCATTAGACCTGGTAAGTTGGTAATTTCCAGTTCAAAGTTTTCTTTCATTCTGACCTGAGCAATATCAATACAGCCATTTTCTATAATGCCCTGATACACTTCGTTTCGGTCAGTGGTAATTTTATATTCCAACCCATTAAACTGGCTGTAATGTTTATCCAGGTGATTATCGTATTCATCTTCAAGTTCTATATAAATATCTTTAAGCGGCAGCAGACTGAAGCAGTTGACCGCCTCCAGTGACAACGGTGCGCTCTGCTGTTCTTCGATATCACTTTGTGCGGTATTGGGTTTGCTTTGGGCAAAATTATCAGGCAGCGGTGCAGGCCGTTCTTTTGAGGGGGACGGGTGCGGCAACAGGATAATACGGTAGTTGCCCGGTGTCAGTGCCTCCAGGTGGGTAAAGCCATTACGGTCCAGGGTGCCCTGTCGGATTTGGGTTTTGCCCTGCATTATCCGATATGGCTGACCGGGCCAGGGGCGATTGCGGGTATCGGTCAGCAGGATTTCCAGCCAGGTGGTTTTGACTTTGGGTGGGCTGACTACAGGTTCTGCCGGGCGTGGAGCCAGTGGGTGCAGAGCCGGTTTAAGCAGTTCCCGGGCAATAGTGCCCTTGTAGTTAATGGTTTTCGGCTTGGGCGGCTGCTGTGGATCGATGGGTTTAAAACTCTGGCCGGGGCGGTCCTTATCAGCTTCGGCGGCCAGCAGCGGTGTCTGCGGCTGGGCGGCTGCGGCCGGTGAGCCGCCGGTGCCGCTGTTAAAGTCTATCCGGGCGCCCTGGGCGGTAATGCCGGAGGGGTCAATTTTGATAAAGCCGCCGCCGGCTTTTATGGTCAGCTCTGTACCGGCTTCCAGGACAATTTTCTGGCCGGATTTAAGATGGATATTGCCTGTGGCAGACAGTATAACGGCCTGACCGGCCTGTTCATGCTGGCTGGTGCCGATAGTGAATGACTGGTCGGCACCGGTTTTTTCGTTCTGGTTCTGAGCAATACTGTGGTGGCTGTTCTTGCGAATGTGTTCATAACGGTTGTTATCGACTATCAGATGACGGTCGTTCTGAACAATGTCCCGGCGATCGTTTTTAGCCCGTATATCCAGGTCTTTTTCTGCATGAAAGAAGACCTGCTCGGCACCGCTTTTATCTTCCATACGGATTTCGTTATAACCGTCTCCCCCCAGGGTGGAGTCGCTTTTAAAGGTGGAGCGGGTTTTGTGTTCGGGTAAGGCATAGGGTGGACGGTTTAGTTCATGGTAAAGCCGGCCGGTGATAAGTGGTTTATCGGGGTTGCCGTGGATAAAACCAATTTTGGTTTCCTGACCGATGCGGGGTAGTATCAGTGTGCCCCAACGGTTGCCTGCCCAGCCCTGGGTGCTGCGCAGCCAGCAGGAAGTTTGTTCATTAAGCTGCCCTTCTCTGTCCCAGGGAAACTGGACTTTATTCTGGGCGTGTTCATTGGTATAGATTTCTTCGCCCCCGGGGCCGGTCACGACAGCACTGTGATATCCGGCAATAAGCGGACGCGGAGTGTTAGGCTGCGCCCGCCAGGGGGTTTGCAGGGGAACCGCCTGTGCTTCGTTGTGGTATTGTGCCGTCTGGCCGGCACCGTATTCGTCCAGTGCCTGAGGCTGGCTGCCCGTGTGGGTAATCTGAACCAGCAGGCTGTCCTGCGGCAGGTCTGTATCAGGGTGGTCACTAAGCCTGAAACGGTAACCGGCGCGCAGGTTTGGGTGATTACTGTTCAATGTCAGTTGCTGCTCATGAGCCTGATGTTGCTGCAGGGTCAGGCGGGTACAGCGCTGGCCCTGGGCGCTGTTCAGGTAGTCTCCGGGGTAGTGATAGTCTTCCAGTACGGCATCACTTTCACTTTGCAGGCTCTGTTCCAGACGTTCGGACGGGCGGGTGAAGTTATAGTCCCGCTGGCGGGCGGTACCAAAGCAGGTATGCCGGCGTACACTCAGGCTTTGAATAACATTGTATTGTTCGTTAAGACCGGACTGTGGGTGATACTGGACATTGATATCGCCCTGCATGGGTAAAAAGCCATTGTTCTGGTCGCTGATAACCATAATATGGCCATCGTTGCGGTGCTCATAGTGGTAGTGCAGACCTTCCTGCTCCATTAAGCGGGACAGAAAGTCCAGTTCGCTTTCATTGTACTGCACACAGTAGTTGCGTGGCGGATAGTTTTCTCCCAGACGCAGTTCATAGTCCCGGGTGGTAATGCCGGCTTCATTAAAGACCTGTTCTATGATTTGCGGGACGCTCAACTGCTGAAAGATGCGCTGGTTAGTGCGTTTGCCCAGAAACCAGAATTTGGGCACCAGCCGTACCCGGTACAGGAAGTAGTCACCCTGTTCATGAGCATATTCAAAACCGGCTACTTCGCCGTGCAGGTATTCACGTCGGTCATTAAATATCAGGGTCAGCAGACCGGCCTGTGCCAGGAAGGTATTTTCATCCAGGGTGTTGTTCTGTGTAGCCAGGGTTACCTGGCACTGGTAAGGGGCAGAAATGAATTCCTGTAGTTCAAAGTCCAGTACCCGCAGTTCTTCGGTATAACCGGACAGGGTAAAAATAAACCGGCTGGTATTAGCGGATGTTTCCTGAGTGCGGATAAAGGCTTCAGGGCTTGCAGAAGTGCTGCCCGGGGTAACGGGCGTGTCGTCCAGTTCCATACTTGTTTCTTCCATGAATATTGAGCAGGTCGTTTGTTTGGGGATATCTCCATGACATCCGGCAAACGACCTGTATTTTCTTATATTTTACGGGGCAGGTCAAATACTCTACAGCGGGTACACAGGATGAGGCTTTTTCTCTTTATAGTATTTCATCATCTGTGGTGCCAGAGCACGTAAGGTGGCCTGACGGTTACCCGGTGCCGGGTGAGTACTCAGAAACTCTGGTGGATTGGCACCGCCGACGCGGCCCATTTTTTCCCACAGGGTAGCGGCTGCATAAGGGTCATATCCGGCTTTAGCCGCCAGTTCAATGCCCATTCTGTCCGCCTCACTCTCAGCCGTTCGGCTGTTGGGCAGTTGTATAGCCAGGTTGGCGGCCAGTGCTGCACCGGTTAAAGCCGCTCCCCGGTTGGAATCATTGGCTGCCACAGCAACCGCCATTAAGCCGATCTGGGATGCCATGGCTACTGACATTTTTTCTGCGGTATGATTGGCCAGTGCATG
>JALTKC010000308.1 GCA_027076245.1 Gammaproteobacteria bacterium | reverse complement strand
TACTGTGGAAAACCGACGAAGTACGTTCCGAAAAACCTCAGGTGATTGATGAGGTTAAAAACGGGCTGTATTATTTCCGCGAATCCCTGTTTGACGCCATTCCGGTTATTTATCAGTATCTGGAACGTGCCATTGAACGGGTTTATCCTGAGCAGGCCACTCAGTTTAAAATCCCGGCCTTTTTACATTTTGGTTCCTGGATAGGCGGTGACCGGGACGGCAATCCGTTTGTTACACCTAAAGTGACCGAAATGGCCGCCCGCTACCAGAGCCGCGAAGTGCTTAAACGGTATATCAGCGATGTGAATAAACTGTCCCATCAACTGACCCATTCTATTGCCTTCTGCACCCCCAGTGATGAGTTTATGGCCTCCCTGGAAGCCGATAATCAAACCTATAAACATCTGTTTGAAGAACGTCCGAACCTGTTTGCCACCGAACCTTATCGCCGCAAGCTGTTTATTATCCGTAACAAGCTGCAATACCGTATGGAGCAGGTGCAAGCCCGGATCCGGGGCACCCGACCCACAACCAATTACAGCGGCTATAAAAATGAAGATGAATTTTGCCACGATCTGCAGTTAATTCAGGATTCACTCTGTTCCCATAATGACTGTGAAGTGGCCTTCGGGCCGCTGAAAAATCTGTTACGTCTGACTGAAACCTTCGGCTTTTTCCTTGAACATCTGGATATTCGCCAGGAATCCACCCTGCATAGCGAAGCGGTTAATGAAATTCTGGACTGTCTGGGTCTGGAGTCCAACTATAACCAGCTCGATGAAACACAGAAAATGGCTATACTGGCCAGACTCATTGACCAGGACGATCTGCCGGCTCTGAAACACGGTGAACTGTCAGAAGGCAGTCTGAACATTGTACAGGTGTTTGACGTAGTACTGCGTTTGCGCAGAGAAATCAGTCCACGGCTGTTTAACCAGTATGTGATCTCCATGACCCACACCGGCAGCCATGTTATGGAAGTCATGTTCCTGTCCCGTCTGGCCGGTCTGCTGGGTAAGGACAGTGAAGGACAACCTTATTGTTATCTGACGGTCTCACCACTGTTTGAAACCGTGGAAGATCTGGAACATATTGAACCGGTGATGTCTTCCCTGTTTAATAATGAGATTTATAATAAATATCTTAAGGCGGCCGGCAATTTACAGGAAGTTATGCTGGGTTATTCCGATTCCTGTAAGGACGGTGGCATCCTGGCCTCAAGCTGGAACCTGTACGGTGCCCAGCGGCGTATTACTGAACTAGCCCGGGAAAAAGGCATTGATATCCGTCTGTTTCATGGGCGCGGCGGCACCATTGGACGCGGCGGCGGCCCAACTCATGAAGCCATACTGGCTCAGCCGTTCGGCTCGGTACATGGACAGATTAAATTCACTGAACAGGGCGAGGTGCTGTCCAATAAATACAGCAATAGCGAAACCGCAGTGTATGAACTGATTATGGGGATCAGTGGCCTGATGAAGTCCAGCAGTTGTCTGATTAAAGCAGAGCGTGACGATAACCCCGATTACCTTAATACCATGTCCCAACTGGCCAGAATCGGAGAGCAGACCTATCGCCATCTGACCGATGAAACACCGGGGTTTCTGGATTATTTTTATGAAGCCACACCGGTCACTGAAATCGGCCTGATGAATATCGGTTCCCGTCCTTCACACCGTAAAACCGGGGATCGTTCCAAATCCTCAGTACGGGCTATCGGCTGGGTTTTCGGCTGGGCACAATCTCGTCATACTCTGCCGGCCTGGTATGGTATCGGCCAGGCTCTGAGTCAGTTTATCAATGAGCATCCTGATAATCTACAGCGCCTCAAGGATATGTACCGGGACTGGCCTTATTTCAACTCCCTGCTGGATAATACCCAGATGGCACTTTACAAGGCCGATATGGATATTGCCAGGGAATACGCCGAGCTGTGCAAGGATGAGCAGACCCGTAACCGGGTTTATACTATGATCCGTGATGAATATAATCTGACGGTTAAAACCATCTTTCAGGTGGCTGAAATCAGCGAACTGCTGGAGCACAACCCGACACTCAGCCTGTCACTGGGTCGCCGTCAGGCCTATCTGGATGCTCTGGTTCATGTTCAGCTTACCTTGTTGAAGCGGTATAGAAATGAGAACCTGACGACTGAAGAGCAGGAGATCTGGCTTAGTCCGTTGCTGCGGTCTATTAATGCTATTGCGGGTGGGATGCGTAATACGGGGTAGAGCGGAGCGTTGAGCGTTGAGCGTTGAGCGTTGAGCGTTGAGCGTTGAGCGTTGAGAAAATTATAAAGGTAATGGATGGAAAGTAAATGTTGATTGTTATTTCGCCGGCTAAGAAGCTGGATTTTGAGAGTTTGCCGCAGACGGATGAATATACTATGCCGGACTGTCTTGAGGAAGCTGGTGAGCTGATTGAGACTTTGAAACCTTATGCTCCCAAAGATCTGGAAAAGCTGATGCATCTGAGTAAAAATCTGGCTCAGTTGAACTATGATCGTTATCATGACTGGCATCTGCCGTTTACTCCGCAAAATGCCAAGCAGGCTCTGCTGACTTTTAAAGGGGATGTGTATGCGGGTATGAATGTGGAAAGTTTTTCGGAAGAGGATCTGCATTTTACCCAGGATCATCTGCGGATCCTGTCTGGTCTTTATGGTTTGCTCAGACCGCTGGATTTAATGCAGCCTTATCGCCTGGAAATGGGTACTCGGCTGGAAAATCCCAGAGGTAAAAACCTGTATGAATTCTGGGGCAGCCGGATCACCGAACTGCTTAATAAACAACTGGCAGAAATTAAATCTGACACCTTGATAAATCTTGCCTCCAATGAATACTACAAATCAGTTAAGGCAAAGGAAATCCAGGGCAATATTATTACTCCGGTATTTAAGGAGAAAAAGGATGATACTTATAAAGTCATCGGAATCTACGCCAAAAAGGCCCGGGGCATGATGAGCGCTTATATTCTCAAAAATCGCCTGCAAAAGCCTGAAGACATTAAAGCTTTCAATGAAGCCGGTTATACTTATAACGAAAGCTTATCTGATGACAAAAACTGGGTCTTTTCCAGAGACAGAAATTAATAATTACTGATATTTATGCTTCCAGAGTGGAATTTATTAAAAAATAAACTAAACTTGCATTTATATTAATAACAATAACTTATAAGCCAATATAAATGCCCGAAGCTCATATTATTGCTCAATTATTACCTGTTGCTCAGGGTACCTCCAAAAGCCTCACTGCCTTGATGTCAACCTGTTAGTATGATGAATAAGCTGTCACGAACTCTCCTGCTGATCAGCCCTGTTCTTACTGCCCACGCTGCGGCAGAAGAAATGGCTGCGGCTGATACTCTGCTGGACATGAGTATAGAGGAGCTCACGCAGGTTAAAGTGATTATTGCCACCGGTATCAAGCAGACTAAAAGTGATGCACCGGCGACCGTTACCCTGATCACAGAAGACGACATAAAAAAAACCGGAGCTGGCAACCTGGCCGATATTCTGCAGACGGTACCCGGTGTGCATATTCAGCGCAGTGCTTTCGGCTTTCGGCCTGAAGTCCGTATCCGCGGTGCGGCCAGTACCCAGACCCTGCTTATGATAAATGGTAATCCCATACGGGATCTGGTTTGGAATTTCGGCCTGTTCTGGAGAGGCATGCCGGCTTCTGTGATTGAACGGGTGGAGGTGATCCGCGGTCCTGGTTCCGCTCTGTACGGTGCTGATGCCAGTGCCGGAGTAATTAATGTCATCACTAAAACCGCAGGCATAATCAGCCGGAATGAAGCGGGTGTCAGAGCCGGCAGTTTTGATACTCAGGAAGGCTTTATTCAGTACGGTGATCAATGGAAGGATTTTAATATCGCTTTTACAGCTGATTATTCCACTACTGACGGTCATGACCCGGATATTAACAATTTTGGTAAGGTCCGCTATGGTTATGACAATCAGGATATCCGTTTCTCCCTGGCCAATAAAAACTGGCAGTTATTAGCCAATTATATGCGCCATGATAATCTAGACACCCAGATCACGGGTGCAGGATTCTATGATCCCGTCACATCGGCCGATGATGAACGTTATGACCTGGATTTAATCTACACAGACAATCAATTGACAGAAAACTGGGGTATTAAAGCCAAACTGCATTATCAGGATCTGGATTATGACTCTAATAAGGGGTTTAGAGAAACATCACCTGACGCGACATTTCCAGATGGAAAAATTAATCAGATGAGCTCATCTGAACGTCAGGCCCACTTTGATTTTACGGCCAATTATAGCGGCTTTACCGATCACACCATTACCCTGGGCAGCGGTTATCACTGGCAGGATATTTATGAAGTTAACCAGATTGTTAACTACAACGGTAATACCTATATACCGCCAACTAATATCGCCGGCACTCCCGGCGCCTTTGTCCCGGATAAAAGCCGTGAGATCCGCTATGCACTCATTCAGGATATCTGGTCAATAACAGCCGACTGGGAACTGACCAGCGGTTTGCGCTATGATCATTACAGCGATTTCGGTGACACCTTTAATCCCCGCCTTGCTTTAGTCTGGCAAACCACTGAACAACTGACTACCAAGCTTTTGTACGGTCAGGCATTTCGTGCACCGAATTTTCAGGAACTGTATGCAACCACCAGTCGTTCCATAGGCAACGCCAGCCTGGATCCGGAAGAAACTGAAACCATAGAGCTGGCATTTGCCTGGCAAATCAATCCGC
>JALTKC010000307.1 GCA_027076245.1 Gammaproteobacteria bacterium | reverse complement strand
AATGATTATCGTTGTTCTAATTCTGATTCTACTGGCCATACTGGGTACTCCCCTGTTTGCCATTATGGGAGCCGGTGGTCTGCTGGCCAGCTATTCGGCTGAACTGGAACCCAGTATCCTGATCATAGAACTGTATCGGCTGGCTTCACAGCCAAATCTGGTAGCCATTCCCCTGTTTACCTTTGCAGGGATCATCTTATCCGCCGGTGACGGCACCAAGCGGCTGATTAAGCTGTTTAATGCCCTGCTAGGCTGGATGCCCGGTGGCCTGGCCATTGTGACCATTGTCTCCTGTTCTGCCTTTACCGCATTTACCGGCGCCTCCGGTGTCACCATTATCGCTCTGGGTGCCCTGCTTTATCCCATGCTGGAACATGCCCAGTATCGACACCGTTTCTGCCTGGGACTATTAACCACCTCCGGCTCCCTAGGGCTGTTATTCCCACCCAGTATGGCCATTCTGCTTTATGGTATTGTCTCCGGTGTCAGTATTGATGAACTGTTTATCGGCGGTATGCTGCCTGGCCTGGTACTGCTGGTTATGTTGTCCATATTCAGTATTTTCTCTGCCCATAAACTCAATATTCCAACCCATAAATTTTCCTGGTCTAAAATTTTTGTCGCCATGCGGGAAGGTATCTGGGACATTATGATGCCGGTCTTTATTTTTACCGGTATTTTCGGCGGTTTTGTCACCATTACCGAAGTAGCCGCACTGACAGCCGCCTATACCCTGTTTGTGGAAACGGTGATCAGTAAGAAAATACATATTATCCGGGATATGCCTAAAATACTCATTGAAACCACCACCCTAGTGGGCAGTATCCTGATTATACTGGGTGTGGCCATGGGACTGACTAACCTGTTAATTGATTCCCAATTGCCTATGCGCTTACTGGCCGTGGTTGAACAGCATATTGACAGTCAGTTGCAGTTTTTATTACTGCTTAACCTGTTCCTGCTGGTGGTCGGTGCAATGATGGATATTTTTTCTGCCATTGTAGTGGTAGTCCCCCTTATTATCCCCCTGGCCATGCGTTACAATATTGACCCCGTTCACCTGGGCATTATCTTCCTTGCCAATCTGGAAATCGGTTATATGACACCACCGGTGGGTATTAACCTGTTTATTGCCAGCCAGCGTTTCAGACAGCCCATCCTGAAACTGTTCCAGGCGACTTTTCCGTTTTTGATGATTATGCTGGTCTGGTTGTTATTGATTTCTTATGTTCCGGTTTTGACGACTTGGTGGTATTGAGCGTTGAGCGTTGAGCGTTGAGCGTTGAGCGTTGAGCGTTGAGCGTTGAGCGTTGAGAAAGAGCATATAAGAGGAAAAGTTAAAGGGAAGTGTTTTTTTCCTGGGAGCGCGGGCATCCTGCCCGCGTCTGGGAAGTAAAAAGATTATTTATTTCTGTAAATGGGTTCGGGCGGCCTGGGCTATTTCCTGGCTTAGGTTGTTCAGGGCGTTGTTCATGGCTATGACCAGGGCTTCGTAGGTCTGACCCTGTATGGGTTCATGGATAATGGAGATATGAGTCTGCAATGGGTTGTCGTCCCGGTCAAAGACTATCCAGCGGGATTCCAGGGTGACTTCCTTGCCCAGTTCACCATCAAAGCGACCAATATCAACGGCTACTCTCAAATCCAGCGGGTACTGGCGGTCAGTTCTGGGCAGCCAGAAAATACGGTTGGAAGCCAACTCATTGGACAGGTTAATCACCAGTACCCGGGTAATGGCATCACTAAAAGGTTCAATCCAGCGGTTAAACTCAGAAACATTAAGACTGTGCTCAGATGTCCGGGTGACAATCTGCGGTCGCTTAATGTATTCCGGCAGATGAATCGGCCCAATACCAATAACATCCCCCTTTTCCACCCCGGTTAAAGCATGATCCGCCTCAACATACAACTGATAAAAATCCGTCTTCTGCGAAGTCCCGCAACCACTCAACACCACCAGAAAACCCAGTATCCACCACCAACGAACCAACATACTCACCCCTAAAACTTAAAACCTATAGCCTAAAACCTAACCCCTAATACTTCTTCTTCCCCTGAATAATAGCTTCAGGATGCCGCTCCAGATACTCCGTAAATACTCTGAATGATTTAGCCGCTCTGGACAGTTCCTGCAGACTCTGTTCCAGATTATGACGCGCTACACTCTGCTTATCAACAATAGCATTAATATTTTCAAAGGTTTTATCACTTTTCTTAAAGGCTTTATTGGCTGACTGAGTCAACTGCGTTAACTGCTGATTCAGGTTAGTCGATAAGCGTGTCAGTTCCAGCAGGGTTTCTGTCAGCTGAGTTTCTGTTGTTTTAAGTAATACTTCCGCCTGATCCAGACGATCCCGACCGGATTCCACCAGCGGCGGGATCTGACTGTTTAAACTGTCCACCAGTCTGCGGCTGCCGGAAATGGCTTCATTAATATTACGCAGAACACCTCTGGATTTTTCACTGGCAAACATTTTATTGATCTCAGTTACCGTAATGACGAGATTTTCTGTCAGCTCTTTTAGGGGGATGGATTTAAACAGGTTCTGTAATTTATTTAAATCCGATTCCACAGTCGGTATCTCCAAATAATTTTTATCGATACCTGTGAGTTTAATTTTTATATTAGGATCAATTTCAAATTCTACTAACTGTCGGCCCGATACCAGGTTTTCCAGTGTCAGCCTGGCATACAGCCCCTGCTTAATCATCAGCACCATAAAACCCAGGGCTTCTTCCTTTGTCAGCCCTTTTTGGGTTTTATCCTGTTTCATTAATTCCAGCACTTCCTGTTTCAGATCAATATAAACAGGCACCAAACTCTGGCGGGTTTTATGGTTATGATACAACTGAATACTGGCCACTGAACCAATATCAACCCCCCTGAATAATACCGGTGAGCCGACACTTAGGCCTTTTACTGAACCGGGGAATACCGCCATTAGCCGCAAATCATTTTTAAACAGACGACCTGACCCCAGCACCAGCAAACTGACCACAATCAGGATAATGGCGCCAATTACAAAACCACCCACTGCAACGGGGTTTGCCTTGATACTCATGTTTTTTTCCCTCTGCTCAGAAAAGCCCGAACCTGTTCATTTTCACATTCATTGACCAGCTTTTTAGGATCACCGCTGGCAATAATGGTTTTTTCTCCATGATCCAGAAAAATACTATTATTGGCAATGGCAAAAATACTGTCCAGTTCATGGGTCACCACCACCATGGTGACCCCCATACTGTCTCTTAACTCCAGCAGCAGATCATCCAGCTGTTTGGAACTGACTGGATCCAGCCCGGCAGACGGCTCATCAAAAAAAAGAATAGGCGGATCCATAGCCATGGCACGGGCAATCGATACCCGTTTCTGCATACCACCGCTGATCTCGGACGGATAATAATGTTCAAAACCCTTAAGCCCAACCAGAGCCAGCTTAAGGGCAGCAATTTTACGGATACGCATTGGACTGAACTGTGTGGTTTCCACCAGACGCAGGGAGACATTTTCCAGTAAGGTCATGGAGCTGAACAGGGCACCGTTCTGAAACATAACCCCGAACTGGGACATCATATTATGCCGCATGGTTTCCCCGGACTGCCAGTAGCCCTGATAGGTTTTATCTACTGTACGCAGATCCACATTATTATTATGCCGTTCATAAAAATCACAGGAATAATAGACATCTCCGGTATCCGGCCTGTTCAAACCGGTCATAGCCCGCATCAGAGTACTTTTACCGCTGCCGCTATTACCCATAATAATAAAAATATCATGCTGATTAACAGCAAAATTCAGATCCCTCTGTATGACCTGACCGTCATAACTCATGCCCATGTCTTCAACAATAATAACCGCACTGGAATCATCCGTTTTATGAAAGGTCCGGCTCATAGCTTAAATCCCCAGCACACCGAACAGCACCGTCATAATTGCGGCAGAAACAAAAATAATAACCGTCGCCGTGACCACTGCAGAAGTGGTTGATGCTCCGACCGCTTCAGCCGTTTTACCACAGCTCATACCTTTCTGACAGCCCACAACCGCAACTATGGCGCCGAACACCACGGACATCGTAATACCCACAAACAGATCATTGAGAGTAACGGCTTTCATGACCACATCAAGATACTGTTCCAGGGTAATATTTAATACGGCAAAGGCCACCAGGGCACCGCCAAACACCCCCATAAATATGGCATAAACCGATAATAAAGGCATCATTAACATCATTCCGATCATTCGCGGCAGCACCAGAAATTCTATAGGCGACAGCCCCATGCTCTTCAGGGCATCGATTTCCTCATTAACCTTCATGGTACCTAGTTGGGCCGCAAAGGCTGCACCGGAACGCCCCGCCATAATAATGGCCGTAATAATAGCCGCTATTTCACGGGTCATGGCCACACCAACCATATCCCCAATAAAAATCTCAGCACCGAATTTTTCCAGCTGCATAGCCCCGATATAGCCTAGAATAGCCCCAACCAGAAAATTAAGCAGACTGACAATTGGCAAAGCCTCCGCACCGGTCTGCTGCATAACCAGCCAGGTATCAGAAGAACGATACACCGCCCTGCCGCGCAGCATATTCATGGAAGCATGAAAAACATCACGCAGAAATGCGATTACATCACCGACTTCAGCCACCGCATTAATGGCATTACTGCCGACCGTAAACAGGAAGGTACTGCGTTTACCGGTGTATTTTCTGGAATCACGAGCTTCAACATCCAGGGCCAGCTTGAGCAGCCGGATCATTTCATCGGGCATTAAGGCAGTATCAATGCTTACATCGTGTTTTTTACATAAATCGTTGAGGGATACCACACTCGTTAACAGAGCAGAATTCCAGGCTTTTACCTGTGTCATGTCCACCTGCACAATATCAATTTCCTGATGGGCACAGAGGGTATTTTGCAGTTCTGTATCAATATCATCAGGAAACTGTATATCACAGGTCCAGTCGCCTGACAGCTGCAGCAATAATACCGAGCCTTTCAGCTGGGTTGAATATTGCGGTTTACGTTTAGTACTGACGGCGTCCTGACTCATAAATTCATTAGGTTTCTGGTTTAACTGATTTATTTAGGTTAAAACTTTAGTATATATGACAGACTGAAAACATACTATAAGGATTTATTCAGGTTTAATATACATACCGTAAATTTTAAATGATACAGCCGGCCGTCAATATTCTCCCATCCCAGAGTTTTAAAACCAACATTACCCGTCTGCCCGGGAAAGTTTTCCGGCGGATCAGCTATATCCGGCTTATCGGCCAGATACAGCATGGCACGGACAGGAAAATTTTCGGGTATCTGCAAATCAACATCAAGCTTACCTTTCAGCGTTGCAACGCTAAAACGAGTCGCTTCAATGGTATTAAACTCTTGCTTAAGTTTCGAGTCGATACCATTAATGGGAATATCCATTCCAAGTTTTGGAGTGTACACAGACAGATGCCCGGATTGTTGCGGATTCCAGTCCATAGTCGTAATGGTTTCCAGGTTGCTGAAGAAAAAAGATATTTTAAAAGGGATGTCAATTATGGTATCCATAATAAAACCATCCGGCGTCATTATATAATCAATTAGCAGTGCCGGGGTTTTCAGTTTCCAGAATACCTTAATGCGGTTTTCAGTCCGTCGTATCACTCTTAATGGTCCCAGTTTAACCGCAGTCAGAGCAGATGAATAGTCATCCTGACTGCGTTGAAAATTCAGGCCGAAGAAACGTCCCTTATGACGGATTTTCATCATATCACTTAAGTCATCCGACCATTGTCCATTATCAATTTTCCAGTGAAACTCATCTACCAGAAAGGGTTTAAGCTCAGAAAAACCAATTTTAAAATTATCAGCCGAAACCACATCATCTGTTTTATTGTAATTTAGATATTTCTCTTTTCCAGCAGGCTCTGATGGTTTACGGGAAGCGATATTAATATAGATAAATCCAGGGTTGTCTAACGAACCAGATAATAGTTTAATTTCTACTAATTTATGTTCTTTTAAAATCTTTACATTGTTTTCAATTTTTTTCCCCAGGTCTTCTGTTCTTACAACCAGTTCATCCCGTGCTGACAGGAGGGTGTTTTTATCTCCTGCTGGCTGGAGTACAAAGCGATCCTGATCATCTTTCTGATCAATCTGAAAGACAATAGTCTGCATGTCCTCCGACGGTTCTGAAAAACGGTAAAAAGCCAGTTGCCTGAGTGGCCGACCTATTAAATACGGCACTTGCGATGCAGAGAACACCGTTAGAGTATTGTTTTTCTGACAAACCGGTGCCAGCTTAATGGTGTAGGATTTTACAATTTCAGCATGGGTTGTTTGTGCCAGAAACAGGAAAAAAACAAACGAAAAAAAACGCACCCGTTTAAAATTCATGCTCTTATCTTCCCTTTCTTTTTAACCAGAGCAGATAAAGTCCTTAACCAGAGCAGATAAAGCACGGACAGCAAAAACAAAGCATACAGAGGATAATTCCCCCAGTAAACATAAGGCGTTATACCCTGTCTGGGCTGAATTTCGCCACTGACAACAGTGGACTCAAACTGAGATCCGCTGACTTTAACCTGTCCCCTGTTATTCACCAGTGCCGTAATCCCGCTGGTGGTACTGCGGATCAGATCCCGGCTGGTTTCCAGGGCGCGCATGCGGGCCATTTCCAGATGCTGCGGCGGGGCAAATGAGTTCCCGTACCAGCCGTTATTAGACAGATTAATCATAAAATAAGCCTGCGGAATATTTTTTATAACATCCGCAGAAAAAACATCTTCATAACAAATGGTCGTTACTACCGGATAGCCCTTAATAGTCAGCAGCGGCTGCAGCATACTGCCGGCACTGAAACCCGACATAGGCATATTAAAAAACTGCATCAGTCCACGCAGTACACTGGCCAGAGGCACATATTCACCAAAGGGCACCAGATGGGTTTTATAATAAAAGCCCTGTTTTCCACCCAGACTGGTGACCGCATTATAATACTGCTGAGTTTGAGTATTATAAACCGGCAGTCCTGCCACCAGCTCACTGTCTGTTTGTTCTGCCTGCCGGCTCAGCTGATGATAAAAGCCGTGTTCCAGATTATGATAAAAAGAAGGAATAGCATTTTCCGGCCAGACAATAATATCGTGCTCCGGCCACAGGGGTTTACTGAGTGAAATATAGTGTGCTTTGGTTTTTTCCAGCTGTTCCCGACTCCATTTAACTGCCTGATTAACATTGCCCTGCACCATGGCTATTTTTAAAGGCTGCCCCTGAGGCTGACTCCACTGCACAGCAGCCAGCCATGCCCCGCCTGAAAAAATAATAACAACAATAACAATACTGAAGAAAGGACGAATACGTACTACTAATAAAGCCGATAAAAACACCACCAGAAATGACAACCCGTAAATACCAACAAGCGGTGCATAACCAGACAGCGGAGTCTGTATCATGGGATAGCCATTTAACAGCCAGGGAAACCCCGTTAAAAACCAGCTTCTGAACCACTCCATAAAAACCCAGATTAATGGTATATACAACAGAACCAGCAGCGATTGCGGTACAAGGCCGGTATTTTTAAGTTTGACGATTAAGTAGCCGGTCAGTGCATAAAACAGGGCCAGAAAAGCAATAAAAAGACCAGTAAACAAACCGGCCAGCGACCAGTGCGCCCCGCCAAAATCATGGATAGCCACATACAGCCAGGATACTCCAACGGCAAACAGTCCGAAGCCAAATAACCAGCCTGTATAAAAGCCCTGACGTGCAGTCCGGGTATTAAGCAGCAGCCATAAAAACAGCGCCAGTGGAAAAAATATCAGGTAGGAAAAAGCGGGATACCAGGTATTGAATGGTGCAAAGGATAAGGGGATTAATGCTCCGCAGATAAAGGCTAACAGACCAGACCAAGAACCGTTAATTTTTTTTAAAAGCCCTGCAAGAAAATACTCCAGAAGACTAGAGGAATTATGAACTATTACTTTTTTTTTGCTGTCAGCCATTTAATCTGCAGAGCTGGAATGGGTGCTGTTTGCTGTATCCGCATTCTGGCCGTGGCTGTTAGAGCTGCTGTTACGCTCAGGGCCGTTATTGCGCTCAGGGCCGTTATTGCGCTCATGGCTGTTATTGCGCTCATGGCTATTATTCTGCTTTTGTTTACGAATGATCCGCAAACTGTGAATACGCCGATCATCTGCACGAATCACCTTAAACAGGAAGTCGTCAATTTCTATTTCTTCACCACGGGAAGGCATATAACCAAAAGCATTCATAACTATTCCGCCAATGGTATCAAACTTGTCTGACTTAAATGAGGATTTAAAAAACCGGTTAAATTCATCCAGTTCAGTTAAAGCTTGTACAGTATAGACACCCTTGCCATGCACGGTAATAGTACTGTCTTCTTCAATATCATGTTCGTCTTCAATTTCACCGACAATTTCTTCCAGTACATCTTCAATGGTCACCAGTCCGGCCACACCACCGTACTCATCAACCACCACCGCCATATGATTACGATTGGAGCGAAAATCCCGCAGCAGCACATTAAGACGTTTACTTTCCGGGATAAAAACCGCAGGGCGCATGTATTCACGCAGATCCAGTGCAGCATGATCTTCTCTGGCAAAGAAGTTAAGCATATCCTTGGCCAGAATAATCCCCTCGATATTATCGCGGGTTTCACCAATTACGGGAAAGCGGGAATGGGCTGATTCAATAATGCAGGAAAGTATTTCTTCGGCACCGGCATTACGCTCAATAACGGTCATCTGAGAACGGGGCACCATCACCTCCCGCACCTGCATATCCGTTACCTCCATAACCCCTTCGATCATGGACAGTGTTTCACTGCTGATAACACCATGGTGCTGGGCCGTACGCAGTATTTCTATCAGTTCGGATTTTTCAGTAATATCACCCGCCAGCGCCTGGCCGATGCGTTTCAGCAGACCCCGGCTCCCACCTGTTAAAATGGAAGCCGGGTTGGATCGATCGTCGTTCATTTAGTTAACCAGATTGAATCGGACTGGTAATTTTACAATAGCCGTAGATAACTTGCAAAATAGCAGATAACGGATAAAAAACTTTATTCAGCAGAGAAATAAATATCCCCATACCAGGCAGAGGCTGAGCGGCCTGAATTATCGGTATCCGTCATAATGGCCACAACATCGATTTCATTAATATCTTCACCAAAAATCTTTTTAAAATCCTGCTTTACATTGCGCTTTTCTCTGAGCCACTGACCCACTGGACTATGCTTACCCTGCACAGCCAGCATTTTTGCCTGAGAGGTATAGGCATTGTCCCATTGAGAAAAACGCATCTGGTTAGACGACCAGACATAGTTTAATGCCCGTGTTTTCCAGAAAAGCAGTGCATGTTTTTTTACCACATAAATCCGAGCGGCATAATCGTCACCCTGTTTGCTGCGCTCATTCAGCCCTTTAAGAGGCTGCTCAATTTTCCAGGCCCAGTTAATATAAGGAGTTTTATTCAGGTCGATATGAATGGTTTTAAACAGTCCCGAAGCACTGGCCTGACTTGCGGCATTTAAAGCTGTCACACCATTTGCTCCAGGTTTTAACTGATAGATAGTATAAGCGGAAAATTCCTTTTCTTCCCAGCCAGCCATTTTACCGCTGGCAAATTGTGCAACCGGGACGTTTTTTTCTATAACCACATCGGTGGATAAAGAAGGATCAGTTGCTGCGTATAATTTGGCAGAAAAGACAGTGAAAATTAAACTAACCAATGTCCATATATTTATAAATAAAGTCCCCTGAACCTGGGAGTGCGGGCATCTTGCCCGCATCAGAAATAACACCCAAACCACTGCTTGACGCGGGCAAGATGCCCGCGCTCCCAGGGAATGAGTTTGTATGTAAGTAAAAATTTTAAATAAAAAACAAATACTCCTATGTAACGGATGGACACTAAGTAATAATCTTCTACTGAACATTTATTTTAGTTTAAAGACTTTAAACTGCTGATTAAGCAGTTCTGACATTTCAATCATATGTTTGGACTCGTTATTGTTATTATGTGCCAGCTCCAGAATTTTTTCCGAAAGTTCACTGATGGTCTCCACACTGCTGTTCGCCTTCATTGACATCTCAAACTGACTGGCCGTCGCACTGGATATTTCATCATTAACCAGCGATATCTGAGCCACTGCCTCATTGATAACCACCAGTGATTTTTCTGATTGGTCCACTTCTTCCACGGCCTGTGAAGCCTGCTCGGTACCTTTATTTATCTTATTGACCGAATCACCAACCCCCTGCTGCAGAGCTTCCACCAGGGCATTGATTTCAACTGTAGCTTCCTGTGTTCTGCCTGCCAGGGTTCTGACTTCATCGGCGACTACGGCAAAGCCCCTGCCCTGTTCACCCGCTCTGGCCGCCTCAATGGCGGCATTTAAGGCCAGCAGATTGGTCTGCTCAGCAATGCCGCTGATGGTATTCATAATGGCACTGATATCCTGACTTTTTTCGTCCAGTTCAGCAATAATTCTGGCTGATTCCTGAATATCTTTTTCCAGTTCCAAAATTGAGTTTCTGACTTTACCCACGATATCCTTACCCATTTTTGACTCAGTTGTAGTATTCTGAACAGCTTCAACGGCTTTTTCAGTATTGGTCACTACCAACTGGGTAATTTCTGACATTTTCGTCATAAAATCACGCAGCTGCTGACTGGCATCATGCTGTGATTTAATCATAGCCACGGTTTCATCACTGGATGCAGACAAAGACTGGGCGTTATTATTGGTTTTATCAGACACCTCAGATATCTTACCCAGAATAGTCTGTAAGCGAGCCTGCATAATTTTACAGTTAAGCTGCAGTACACCAATTTCATCCCGACTTTCAACCTTCAGGCTCTGAGTTAAATCACCATTAGTAATCTTACGCAATGAATCCGATACTTTATCCAGGGGCTGAAAAATGGTTTTGTTTACCAGTATTGCACTGATAAATAATATCACCGGGGAGAGTAAAGCCAGTCCAACCATAACCGTACTGCTGACCAGTTCCATAGACCAGAGCAAGTCCCCAAGAAACGGCAATACAGCAGCCAGAAACAGGGCTGAAAATAAACGGGTACGCAGGCTGATATCAGAGAGTGAGAATTTTTTTGGTAATTGAGTCAGTTCCTTGCTGTTCAGTTTCCGGTAAAGCTGTTCTGCTTCTTCAATCTGTTTTTTAGTTGGTTTACTGCGTACCGACTGATAACCAACCACCTGTCCACCATCATAAATCGGACTAACAAAGGCCTCTACCCAATAATAATCCCCGTTTTTACAACGGTTTTTTACCATACCGGTCCAAGTTTCTCCCTGCTTGATGCAGTTCCAGAGATCTTCAAAGGCAGCAGAAGGCATATCCGGATGACGGACAATATTGTGACTTTGGCCAATCAGTTCGTCTTCCGTAAAACCACTGATTTCTACAAAAGTATTATTGATATAGGTGATCTGACCTTTCAGATCAGTCATTGAAATAATAACATCAGAATCCTTTAGTATAATTTCATTATTTGTTACGGGTAGATTCTTTTTCATATCAAAGCCTTATCGATTATCTCAGGTAAATATAAACTGATTTTTATACTGTTTTTTATTATCGGCAAGTATAGTAAAAACTTGACGATTGTCATTAAAATAAAGTTTAAAGAAAGTAAAGGAATAAAAAAAAGATTAGAAATAGGGGTTGGAGAATTGCAGATACTGCAGTATCCGGACTTCCAGAGCTTCCATTTGCTCTGCTTCACTGTCCTCAAGATGGTCATAACCTTTAAGGTGAAGCACACCATGCACCACCATATGCGCCCAGTGTTGTTCAATCGTTTTAGCCTGCTGCTGTGCTTCTTCCACAACAATATCATGGCAGATAATCAGATCACCTAATAAGGGCAGCTGAATTTCTTCAGGCACATCAAATTCAAAACCTTCATAGGGAAAGGACAATACATTAGTGGGTTTGTCTTTATGACGATAAGTTTTATTTAAAACCTGAATTTCATCCTTATCGACAATTCGAATGGTCAGTTCAAATTCAGTATCTGGATTAAGATCCGGGTTTTCTAACTGTAGTGTAGTTTTAACCCAGTGCTCAATAAGATTATTGGCAGGAATAGTATCTGAGTCGATCACTTTCTGTACATCGAGAAAAAGTTTTATATCAGCAGAATCGGACATTATTTTTTTCGACCAGTAGCTTTTACGGAAGCCTGGCGTTTAGCAGCTTGTGATTCACTTTTTTCATAGGCATCCACAATACGCTGCACCAGTTGATGGCGTACCACATCTTTAGAATTAAAAAGGGTAAAACTGATCCCTTTAACTTTTGAGAGCACCTTTTGAGCATGTTTCAGCCCGGACTCTCTGCCGCCGGGCAGGTCAATCTGGGTAATATCCCCCGTAACAATAGCGGTTGAGCCAAAACCGATTCGGGTTAAAAACATTTTCATCTGTTCACGGGTGGTATTCTGAGCTTCATCAAGAATAATATAGGACTCATTCAAGGTACGACCGCGCATAAAGGCCAGGGGAGCCACCTCAATTACATTACGCTCTATATATTTACTGACTTTTTCAAAGCCCAGCATTTCATACAGCGCATCATATAAAGGGCGTAAATACGGATCAATTTTCTGCGAAAGGTCCCCGGGCAGAAACCCCAGATTCTCCCCGGCCTCTACCGCCGGCCGGGTCAGAATAATCCGCCGCACCTGATCCCGCTCCAGTGCCTGTACCGCACAGGCCACCGCCAGAAAGGTTTTACCGGTACCAGCCGGACCGATACCAAAATTAATATCATGAGACTGCACCCGGCTCAGATAGTCATGCTGGTTTTTGCCCCGGGGTTTAATTAAACTGCGCCCGGCCAGAACCGCGATTTCACCTTCCGGGTTATGCTCGGTTTGAACCTCTTCTTTTAACTGTTCCTCAATGCCTGATTTCTGTAAAAACAGATGTATCTGCTGAGGATCAAGAACGGTATGAGCACTTTCCTCATACAACTGCTCCAGAACCAGTATAGCCGCATCCCGATCCTCCGGCTTACCGGTCACCTTAAACTGATTACCACGATTAGCAATCTGCACCGCCAGCCGCCGTTCAATTAAACGCAGGTGTTCATCTAACTGCCCGCACAAATTAACCAGCCGGGTGTTATCGACGGGTTCAAGAATGAGTTGCATTGAGGTTTGTTGGGTCAAACAGGAGCCTTTTTGAGTGTTAAGTGTTAAGTGTTAAGTGTTAAGTGTTAAGTGTTAAGTGTTAAGTGTTAAGTGTTAAGTGTTAAGTGTTAAGTGTTAAGTGTTAAGTGTTAAGTGTTAAGAAAAGCTTAAATCCCCATAATTGCAAGTCAAGGAATATATTCAAATTTTTTTGCTCTGGCTCTTCCTTAACGCTTAACACTTAGCACTTAACACTATCTCTCCCCTAAGGGAATTGTTATACGCCTCCGTTATCTTCACAGGAATAATTTTCCCAATCAAATCCTGCCCCTTTGGGTCGAAATTAACAACCCGGTTGTTTTCGGTTCGACCAGCCAGTTCTTCGCTGTTCTTTTTGGATACGCCGTGAACCAGGATATTCTGGGTGGTGCCGACCATTGCTCTGGAATATTCCATGGCAAACTCATTGATGCAGGCCTGCAGTTCGGCCAGGCGTTGTTTTTTTACTTCCATGGGGACATCATCGGGTAAGGATGAGGCGGGTGTACCGGGTCTGGGGCTGTAAATAAAGCTGAAACTTTGATCAAAACGGATGTCTTTAATTAACTGCATGGTTGCCTGAAAATCCGCATCGGTTTCTCCTGGGAAACCCACAATAAAATCGGAAGACAGGTAAATATCAGGACGGGCTTCCCGAATACGGCGGATTTTGCTTTTATATTCCAGGGCCGAATGTCCGCGTTTCATCATGCTTAATATTCTGTCTGATCCGCTTTGTACCGGCAGGTGTAAGAAGCTGACCAGTTCAGGGACTTCTTTATAGACTTCAATCAGACTGTCAGAAAACTCATTGGGGTGTGATGTGGTATATCGGATGCGTTTAATCCCTTCTATCTGGGATATGTAGTGTATCAATAACGCCAGATCGGCAATATCACCTTCGTGAGTTTCACCCCGATAGGCATTAACATTTTGCCCCAGTAAATTAACCTCGACTACACCCTGCTCAGCCAGTGAGGCAACTTCTGCAATAATATCATCCAGCGGCCGGGAAATTTCCTCACCCCGAGTATAGGGGACAACACAGAAAGTACAGTATTTACTGCAGCCTTCCATAATGGAGACAAAGGCACTGGGCCCTTCTGCACGTGGCTCAGGCAGATTATCAAATTTTTCAATTTCCGGGAATGAGACATCAATAACCGGCTGATGAATGGTAGAGACTTCATCGAGCATTTGCGGCAGGCGATGCAGGGTCTGGGGGCCGAATACCATGTCCACATACGGCGCTCTCTGACGGATCAAGTCACCTTCCTGGCTGGCGACACAACCACCCACTCCGATCACTATATTCGGGTTTAACTCTTTTAACTGCCGGAAACGCCCTAACAGGGAAAACACCTTTTCCTGAGCTTTTTCCCGAATAGAACAGGTATTAAGTAATAAAATATCCGCTTTCTGAGGATCATCCACCTGCTCAACGCCATGAGACTCTTTAAGTACATCAGCCATTTTTGCTGAGTCATACTCATTCATCTGACAGCCAAAGGTTTGAATATATAACTTACCGGGCATTGGGGGGTATCCTCACAAAACAAAGGCAAAAGCTGTTAGTAAAGAAAGGCTTTCGCTAAGAGGCGGAAAAATAACATATTTTAAGGTTTTTTGCCAGTTTGGGGGTTGTCAATTATTTGGGTTTTCTTTAAATAGCTGTTGTTATAGCGTTGAGCGTTGAGCGTTGAGCGTTGAGCGTTGAGAAAGAGCTTAGGAGCCAGAGCAATAAGGAATCAACGCTTTTCCTTTATTTGCCTTGAGGAAATCTCTGATTGGTGGAATTATCCAGGGGGCAACCTATAATTAAAAACTACAGATAGTTTTATATTTTTATTTATTTTTTTGTAATACAGGGTAAACCATGGGTATTCTTGATCAATTAAGAGAAGAAGCTAATAAAATTCAGTCTGAACATCAGCAGGATGCTGATCTTCAGAAGCAGAAGGAACATAATTATCAGTTTATTATTCTGCCTAAATTACAGCATCTGTTTTCATATTTTAAGGAGTTGCTGGATTACCTTGAAATTATTAAAGAACCCGTAAAAATTGAACATTATAGTGACCGTTACAGTAATCTGGGCAGTCTGAACCAGCAGAACTATCGTCTTAGTACGGATAAACATGGAGGTATAGCCAACTTTGATAAATTAACCGAAGTTAATCTGCGTTTTAACCTTGTCAGTGAAGTTCCTGATGAAGAATTCAGCCATTATACGGACAATAAAATTGAAGCCGATATGGAAAAAGAATTTCTTTCCAGTCACAAACTAAAATTCAGTTATGATCAACATCTGGGCAATACCAGAGCAGGAGCCGTTACCTTTATTATTCAGAAAAACATCCCGGTGTTATTTCGCTTCAGTCTGGATTTTGATCATTCACGAATCATCCTGAATATAGAAAACCATGAGAATTTTGAACAACGCACTCAATATATTCGTCCAGAACAGATTGATGACAATTATCTGGATAAACTGGCTCGTTATATACTCAGAAAAGACGTAGATTTTTTACGCATGGATATTGATGATGCCTACAAGGAACAACTGCGCCGGCAAATTGCAGAACAGAAAAACAAGCATGCGGAAGAATTAAAAGCCGCTCTGGAAAAAGAGCGCCTGGAACAGGAAGCTGCTCAGGAACAAAGCCTGAGCAGTCGCCTGAAGTCTATTATCCAAAAAAAATCAGTTAAATGGTCTGATTAAAAATCATAACCACGTTCATCATGGGACACCAGGTCCAGACCTTCCGTTTCTTCGTCACGTGAAACACGTAAGCTGACAAACATATCAACTACTTTAAGAATAATATATGTCATCACCGCAGTATAAACCAGGGTTGCACCTATACCGGTTAACTGCACCATAACCTGTGAGCCCATATTCATGCCTTCAGCATAACCCTGCCCAGAAAAAACCCCCAGGCTGGAAGAAGCAAAGATACCGGCCATAAAGGTGCCGATTATACCGCCAATACCGTGTACCGGAAATACATCCAGAGAATCATCCAGTTTTAAGGTCACTTTAATAAACTGGGTTGCACTATAACAGACCACACCGGCAGTTAAACCAATAATCAGAGCACCGGCAGGACCGACAAAGCCGGAAGCCGGAGTAATAGTACCCAGACCGGCAACCATGCCCGTCACAATACCCAGCACAGAAGGCTTACCATGACGCAGCCATTCAATGGCAGCCCAGATACCCGCACCAGCCGCCGCAGATATATGTGTCACCAGCATGGCCATAGCCGCATTACCGTCAGCCGCCAGGGCACTACCGCCATTAAAACCAAACCAGCCGACCCACAGCATACCGGCGCCAATTACAGTCATAGTCAGGTTATGCGGCGGCAGCATATGGACACCAAAATCTCTGCGCTGGCCGATAACAATTGCGGTAACCAGAGCGGCAACACCAGCCGTGATATGAACAACCGTACCGCCGGCAAAATCCAGCAGCCCCATTTCATACAGCCAGCCGCCTTCGGCCCAGACCCAGTGAGTCACCGGTATATAAACCACAAACAGCCAGATGGCACTGAACAGCATCATGGCTGAAAAGCGGGCCCGCTCAGCAAAACCGCCAATAATCAGAGCCGGAGTAATAATGGCAAATGTCATTTGAAAAAGTGCAAATAAGCCTTCAG
>JALTKC010000306.1 GCA_027076245.1 Gammaproteobacteria bacterium | reverse complement strand
CCACAAACAGGAAGTTAGGGCGTACATCATACTCAGCAAAAAACGGGATGGTGGCATTTTCAATATAGATAAACAGCAGCAGAGCCACCAGAAAATAACCCGTTAAAAAACGATTAACAAAGTGACTAAGTGCCCTGGGAAACAGACTGAGCATAATCAGGGGAATAATCAGGGCGGCACTGGCCACAATAGTATCCATTCTCAGGCCGTATAAGAATGTCAGCCAGTAATTTACATCGCTCTGGGTAAAGCGGTCATAATAAATAGCAAATAACACCGCCCGACCGGTAAAAAATATACCGACCATAGCCAGGTAATAATAAAACAGGGCTTTAATTAGTCGCATACTTTTACCCTGTTCAGGAACCGGTTCTGGCAGAACGCCCGGCTTCAAAAAGTGCCTTGTTATATGGATAGGCCACATTCAGAAGAAAAATAATGGATCCGGCAAATTCCAGCATTTCCCCTTTTTTGGACGATGCCATAAGCCCCTGTACCAGCACCAGTAAAATAATATAAGCGGCAATCTGATAATTCCGGGCAATGGGGATAGCCAGATTATCAACCACTTTCCTGACACCTGCTTTTTTCTTATATAAGGGGATCAGCACAAAAAGGTACAATAACAGCATAATGCCGATACCCCGACCAAAAATGACCTTATTGATTTTGGTATCATTCACCACCAGATTATGCAGATTCATTTCACCCTGGGCATTATTCTGCGCAAAAAATTCGGTGCTTTCCACATTAAAAATTCTCTGGCCCCAGGAAATTTCCTCACCGGCACCAAAAAAGAATAACAGGGCTAATAAAAAGGTCATAAACAGAAAGGGTTTTGAGCGTTCTGCTTTTAATAACCAGAAACGCTTTAGAGTAATCCCCAGACCAATCAGCAGAAAAACTACCGTGGACCACTCGGTAAAGCCATCCTCTATCACATACATAGTTTTAAAGGAGTCATGATCCCAGTAGCTCCAGACAAAGCCGACCAGGGTAAATACAGCGGCATAGGCCAGAGCCAGTTTTTCAAAAAGAGACAGGTTTTTCAGCATTAATAATGTTCCGCAATTGGTAATAAAGATAAAATGAAAGCGATCAGAGCAAGCTCTTAGAGTGCCGAAAGTGATAAAAGTTCAAACCTGATAAACCACGCCATCCATCAGCTTAATATCTATTTTATGTAAATGCGCTCCTTTACAGGGTCCGTGCACACAATGCCCGGTCGGCGGTTCAAACTGAGCACCATGGGTGCCGCATTGCAGCAGCAGACCATCTGCGCTCATAAACTGATCCGCATTCCACTCCAGCGGGACGCCGGCATGAGGACAGCTATTAATATAAGCATAAGCCGTATCACCGTCACGGTACACCAGCATGGAATAATTATCGTCATAAGGACAGGTTATGGCCTGACGATTGGGGATATCACTTAATAGACATATTTTTTTCATAATTTATGACTGTTAGCACAAGCTGTTAATTGGTCATAGTTATATTGTATTAATGACAGAATTTTAACACAGCACTATTCACAGCACTAATAAAAAGTCCCTTAGTGCATAATCTGCATATTAATTCAGGTTTAATTTAAATAATTAAAACCTGCATCAGTTTTTAACCTGCTTTTTTGATATACTAATTCAAATTTTTTCGTAGCCTTTCAGGATAAAATTGACTAAAGCGTTATATTTTCTCAAAATTTAATTCCTCGAATAATCAAGCGAGCCGAACCAGTACAAATTTATGGATAAACCCTGTTTTGAACTCAAAGGGAGCCTGTTTACCCTGACGGTATTACAGCTTTTTGATAATGACCTTAAACGTCTGGAAACCCAATTAACCGAACGGGTAAAAATGGCCCCCGGTTTTTTTAATCAGACCCCGGTAGTGATTGATCTGCATGCCCTGGATGAACAGCAGCAGAATCTGGACTTTTTTGATTTAAGAGAAATTTTACTATCCCTGTCCATTATACCTGTGGGTGTTAAAGGTGCTCTGCCTGCTGTAAAAACCCTCCTGGAAGCTGCCGGCTTGGCCATTCTGGCAGAAGCCAGACACAGTGCGGAAAAAACTACTGCAACCGCCACTTCAGAGCCTGAAATCCCGGTACTGGAAAATGAAGTAACAGAAAAACAGAAACCAGAAGAGCCCGCACCGGAAATACAGGAAGCCGAAACCGGGCAACAGGAATACAGCCGGGAACCCGAGACGAATCCCCAGGAAGCCGCTGAACCCTCTGTCCCCTCAGGTACAGTACCTGCAAAAGTGGTCAAGCAAACCATCCGCTCAGGCCGTCAGATTTATGCCCGCGGTGGTGATCTGATCATTATCGGCTCGGTGAGTGCCGGCGCCGAAGTACTGGCGGACGGTAATATCCATGTTTACGGCACTTTACGGGGTCGTGCAATGGCCGGCGTTCAGGGTGATCAGTCCGCTGCTATTTTCTGCCACAGTCTGCAAAGTGAACTGGTGTCTATTGCCGGTATTTACCTGTTGAGTGAAGATATTCCAGAGGATAAAATCGGCACACCGGTACAGGTTTATATGCACAATGAACGGCTTGAAATGGACCATCTGTTAGCTTAATACACCCATATAAATTTAAACACTCATCTGAACAATTTATTACAGACCGATTTATACAGAACTGTTTATTACAAAATAATGCATTACAGCACAATCAAAAGGAACCGATCAGACCATGTCAAAAAGTGAAAAAAAGGCAAAAATTATTGTAGTCACCTCAGGCAAAGGTGGTGTGGGTAAAACCACCACCAGTGCCGCCTTTGGTACCGGCCTGGCACAGAAAGGTTACAAAACCGTTATTATTGATTTTGATATCGGCCTGCGTAACCTGGATCTGATTATGGGCTGTGAGCGCCGGGTGGTTTTTGACTTTATCAATGTTATTAATGGTGAATCCAATCTTAATCAGGCGCTGATCAAGGACAAGCGGGTGGACAATCTGCACATCCTGCCGGCCTCCCAGACCCGCGACAAGGATGCACTGACCCAGGAAGGGGTGGAAAAAGTCCTTAATGAACTGTCTGAAACTTTTGACTATATTATCTGCGACTCCCCGGCCGGTATTGAGTCCGGGGCATTAAAAGCCCTGTATTTTGCTGACGAGGCTTTAATTGTTACCAATCCTGAAGTCTCTTCAGTGCGTGATTCGGATCGGATTCTGGGTATACTTGACAGTAAAACCCGACGGGTTATTGAAGGCCTGGCACCGGTTAAGACCCATCTTGTGATCACCCGCTACTCCCCACAACGAGTGGAAGAAGGCGAAATGCTCAGTGTCGATGATATTATTGAAATTCTGGCCATTCCCCTGCTGGGCGTGATCCCCGAATCCGAAACGGTTTTGCAGGCTTCCAATACCGGTGCTCCGGTTATTCTTGATACAGACAGCATTGCCGGACAGGCCTATGATGATCTGGTGGAGCGTTTTCTGGGTAATGATGTTGAACACCGCTTTCTGTCGGTTGAGAAAAAAGGCTTTTTCTCCCGCGTTTTTGGAGGTAAATAATGGGTATTCTGGACTATTTCCGCAAGGAAAAGAAAAAATCCGCCTCTATGGCCAAGGATCGCCTGCAGATCATTGTCGCTCATCAGCGCGGCAGCCAGCATCGTAATGAAGCCGATTACCTGCCTCAGCTTAAAGAAGACATTATGAAGGTGATCAGCAAATACGTTGACATTGAACCCGATGCCGTTCAGGTGCAGCTAGATACCAATGATAATGACTGCCCCATTCTGGAACTCAATGTCACCCTTCCGGAACATAGCAAACTGGCCCGATAGATTTTTCACTTCTATACTGAGAAGTAATCAGTTTTGAGCAGGAATACTGCAGGTGGTTCGATTATTTTCAGGTTTATTGCTTCTCAGCTCCTGCATACAGTCCGCCCAGGCGCTTCGCTTTTATACCCAGGAACAGTACCAGGCTGCCCGTGAACGTGCCGTGCAGGAAGCCAGAAACGGTCATCTTAAAGCCGCCTTAACCAGCCAGGAACGCCTGTTAAAACTGGAACCGGACAACCAGACTTATCTGGCCGATTATATTAATACCCTGGTAAAAACTGATGTGGCTATACTATTCCGGACACACAACTTAAAATACTTTTAAAAAGAGAGTGTGTTCAAAATGACAGATAAACCAAGACAAGCAAAGACCTATACCCCGGAATTCAGAGAATCGGCAGTACAGTTGGCTATCAAGTCAGAAAAGCCGGTTTCAGTGGTCGCCAAAGAACTGGATGTAAACGTTAATACCTTACATACCTGGGTAAGCAAATATACTCGTCCAGCCAAAGAAAAACAGAGCAAAACACGAACGGATGAACATATTTATGATGAAGTAAAGCGTCTGAAAAAAGAACTGGCCAGGGTAACCCGGGAGCGTGACCTGTTAAAAAAAGCGACCAATAACAACATCCTCACCGCCGAGCACATCGAACAGATCATGCAGGTCTTCGACAACAAGGCCAATGATGATCACTTTGCCCGGTCGGTCGATAACGACAAGATCGCCGAAAACGACTACAACCTCTCGGTTAGCTCTTATGTAGAAGCCAAAGATACCCGTGAAAAGATTGATATAAAAAAACTCAATGCTGGGCTAAAAACCACGGTTGAACAAATTGATCAATTTCGTAAAGAAATTGATGCGATTGTGGCGGAGATTGATGGCGGTGCAGCATGAAATTAGAAAACAAACTCGGTATTACCGACCAAATAGAACTGGCAAAGGCAGAGGAAAAAATTAGCAAACAAAAAGCCAAACAGCTTTATGATTCAGGAGATATTGATAAAGTCGAAGTGGGGACTTTTGCAGGCTTGAGTTTTATCCATGCTTATTTATTTGCAGATATTTACGATTTTGCAGGCAAAGTACGTGAAGTCAATATCGCTAAAGGCAATTTTCGATTTGCCCCATTGATGTTCCTCCAACAATCATTAGTCCATATCGACAAGCTGCCACAAAGCAATTTTGATGAAATTATCGAAAAATATGTAGAAATGAATATCGCCCACCCGTTCCGTGAAGGCAATGGACGGGCTACCCGCATCTGGCTGGATTTAATACTAAAAAAAGAACTCAAACAGGTCATAGACTGGAATCAGGTCGATAAAGAAGACTACCTCTCTGCAATGGAACGAAGCGTCGTTAAAGATATTGAACTCAAAGCCCTGCTCAAACCCTCACTAACCAAGCAAATCCATAACCGTAGCCTGTTTATGAAAGGGATAGATGTGAGCTATTTTTATGAAGGCTATAGCCAGTTTAAGACGGAGGAATTGTAAGTATGAAGGAGGTGTCCGCAGATTATGCAGATGGGAGTAGATTATAATCAATGTATAATCAATGGGGTTAATCAATGGGGTTAATCAATGGGGTTAATCAATGGGGTCAGAATAATTAAAAAGGATAAAAAAGAATCCAATGTCAGAGCCAACACCTACAAAAACACCAAAAAAAACTCAATATTTTGAGACCGTGATTATCGGTACCGGATTTTCGGGCTTACTGGCGGCTGTCAGTTTACAGAAAAAGCAGTTTAATGATTTTGTACTCCTGGAAAGAAGTGCTGAAATCGGCGGCACCTGGCAGGCTAACTCCTATCCGGGCGCCGAGGTGGATATTCCTACCGGCCTGTATTCTGTGTCCTTTATCCCTTACCCTTTTAAAAAAACCTATTCACCGCAAAGTGAACTGCTGGACTATACTAATCATATTATTGACCGGTACGGCCTCAGACAGCATGCCCGTACCCGCCAGAATGTTACTCAACTGACTTATAATGAGCAGGAACATTTCTGGCATATTGAGGTTGAATCGGGAGAACACTATACGGCCCGTTTTGTGATTGACACCAGCGGCGTACTGGCTAATCCGCATATTCCTAAAATAAAAGGTGCAGAAACCTTTCAGGGGGCAAAATTTCATACTGCCCGCTGGGATCATTCTGTATCCTGTGAAGGCAAACGGGTGGCTGTAATTGGTTCGGGCTGTTCCGGCGCCCAGGTGGTACCGGCTATTGCCGACAAGGTAAAGCACTTAACTCTGTTTATGGGCAAGGCCCAGTGGATTATTCCACGCTCAGACAGACAGTATGGCCCCATAGAGCGTTATCTGCGTACTCTGCCGGGAATACGGCATATTAACCGCTTTCTGATCTTCAGTTATCATGAAGTGCGCTTTATTGCTTTTCGCCGTTATAACAGCATGACTTTAAAAATCAGTCAGTTTATGAAAAGCATGTATCGACGCACTCTGCAGAAAAACCTGCAAAAATACATTGCTGACGAGCAGCTGCGTGCGCATATGATGCCTGATTATGAACTGGGCTGCCGTCGGGTTATTCCCACCAATATTTACCTTCCGGCACTGGCCCGTGATAATGTAGATGTTAATATCAGCGGCATTGACAGCATAACCCCGAACGGAATAAAAACCCGGGACGGCCGGGAAATACCACTGGATATTATTGTTTATGCCACCGGTTTTTATGCCTATTCCAATATTAAAAAAGCCCTGTCATTCCAGGTCTATGGCCTGGGTGGACGACATTTGAATAAGGAATGGGAAAACGGCTTTGTCTCCTACAAAGGCATTACAGTATCCGGTTATCCCAATTATTTTAAGGTCAACGGTCCCAACACCGGCACCGGTCACAGTTCACAGATGACCTATATGCAGACTATGGTTAAGTATATTATTCAGGCGATCAGTGCCATCAAACAGGACAAAAGCATTAAAGCCATTGAGCCGAAGAAAACACTGCAGGATCAATACGTGGCTGAAATGAAAAAGGATATGCAGAAAACCGTCTGGCAGACCGGAGACTGCAGGGCTTTTTACCGCAAAAACATGACCGGAGAGGTTACCAGCCTGTCACCAGAATCGGTTGTAAGGTTTATCTTTACCCGCAGACGATTTCATTTAGACGATTATAATTTATTACGATAGTCCTCAATACCTTGACTGTCATAAAAGGTAAAGATAAACCGGCTGAACAGCCCATAGCCGGTAACAAACACTAAAACCCCGGTCTGAACATTCAGAGCCGGGGTTTCTGTTTTTACTTAAAGTTCAGTCTGACTGTTATTTAAGTAATATTTCGAGGCGCGAAAGACATTCCACGGAAGTCATTCTTGAACTCAGACTCACCAATTTTCCTGATTTTAGCGACCCCCATTTTGTAGTTGTAGTTGCCACTGATATTATCAGGAACACGTACTGTCAGAGAGTTAGTGGGTTGCTTCATATCAAGGAAGTTGCCATAGAGCACCCCTTTTTTGGTTGCCGGAGTAACAATAGCAATGGCTGAAACAGAGGCTTTATCCAGTTTAATATGCCCGTTCTTCATCAGTTCTGAGAACTGAAAGTCCTTACCATGAACCCCTAATAATGTAGTTTTGAATATCGGCAGACGATTAGTGTACATCATCACGACATCACCAGATTCAATGCCGCGTTTTTTAGCATCTTCCGGGTTAATTTCCACCCAGTTGCCAGGCCAGCGCTGCATAATATACTCACGGCGTTCAACATCATCAAAACCAGATTGCCAGACTTCATTGACACGGCCGTTACTGACCCACAACTCATCCTTGCGGGGTGATAACCATTCCCATAAGTCGCTGAACAGATCCCATGGATGTTTCTGCAGGTTGATTTTACCGGTCTGGGAATTAAAGTGTGTCATTTTTTTGCCGTAACGGTTTTCCTTTTCAGGTCCGTTTTCCAACCCCATCATGGCAAAGTCTTTATCACTGACTGTGGTATCATGCAGTCGTTTGGTACCATAAAGTTTGCCGGTACGATAATTATACATTACCGGACCCTGAATACCGTCAGTACCAAATTCACGCATTTTCTGATGCAAAGTCTTACCTTCAATATGGGCAGCAACCTTAATCATATGGAAGCTCTTACGACCTTTACGACTGAACCTGGAGGCTTCTTCAGCCACCTCATTGGAGTTTTTCCAGTCAAAGCCGTCAAATCCCATACGGCGTGCCAGCAGAGAAATAATTTCCCAGTCAGGTTTTGCTTCACCAGGGGCATCGTTAAAGGCCTGATACAGGCGCAGACGACGCTCACCATTAGCCCGCATAAAGTCCACTTCACCCCAGGTTGCGGCCGGGAAGACAACATCAGCAAACTTGGCACCTATGGGATCCCGCAGATAAATGTCCTGGTTAATCACAACCATACCGCCGGAATCTGCCCGTTTTTTCAGGGTATCAATAATGGCTTGCCTGTTAGAGGATTTTACCTGATGAGGATTTTTAACAACCAGTTCTTCAAACTTGGCGGCCAGTCCCTGTGAGCCTGTCATGGACTGAATCCAGGTTGTACCGATAACATGTGCAAACCGGGTATGTCCGGAATACAACCAGCGATCCGTATCCAGCGCCTGGCGACGACGACCAGGTACCTTCTGTGCTGATTTATTACGAGGATAACCACCGCCCTTCTGACCACCACGCTGGTGGCCGCCGAAACGCCCTACAATCTGACCGGGTCGGCCACCAGCACCGCAAATGGTAGCCAGAGAACTGACGACATTAGTATTACCGGTATTATTGGACCAGTAAAAGCCCTTTTCAATACCAATGGACGTTTTGGGACGTTTACCGTTAACGGGTTTGGCCAGCCATTCTGCAGCCTGATAGAGTTTTTTAACATCAATACCGGCTTTTTTGGCTGCGTACTGGGGATCATACTCTTTTTGTTTATAATTCCATTTACGATAGTCTTCAAAGCCTTTGGTCTGAAACTTACCCCAGGTAGTACGCCACTGCCAGGGAGTATTGCGGGTACCCTGGCCGAAACCAGAATTGGACTCCCACTTATTGTTAACCCACTGTTTTATCCATTCTTTATCTTCCCAGCCATTTTTCATAATAATGCGTGCAATGGCACCCAGAACCAGATTATCTGAGCCGGGATAAACATCCAGATGCAGTCCACCCATTTTTTTAATATAGGCAATACCGGCTGTTTCCCTTGGATTTAAGGCAATAACTTTCATGCCGTTGGCAATACCCGGCATAATATGCTGAGTAAACAAAATGGTTTTAGTTTCATAAGGATCGGTACCGCAGATCATTAGAGTATCTGCCGCTCCCCAGTCATCATAGCTTGGTCCAAAGTTATCAAAACCGGCATCCCGGAACCCCGGAGTTGAGGTGACATCTGCCGGAGTATCATGAAAAGTAAAATTAGGAGTATTAACATGACGCAAAGCATATTTGGTTATTGCATAAGTATTTTCTATATACTGATATGAAAATGTTTTAACACCGTATGCAGATTCACCGTGCTTTTCCAGCACATGCCTGCCAACCTGGGCAGCCACATCAATTGCAAAATCCCAGGACACTGGCTGCAGTTTTCCATTAATTCTAACTAACGGAGTTTTTAACCTATCACTGGTTTTGGTGTCAGGGTTATAACATTTCTGAGCCAGTAAACCGCCCCGAACCGAGGAATCACCATTGGTATTAACCACATTGGTATTTTTATCAGGGATCACAACAACATGGTGTTTTTTACCCTTATGAGTAACGATATTATGCTGAGTCGGGGCTACCCACTCCTGCAGCATATTAGCAGGAAAATCAATGCCAAAGGCATTTTCAGAAGCTTTCATACCGCCATTTTTGGCACTAACCGGCCAACGATATACTTTATAGCCGCACGCCACAATACAATAGTCACATGCAGTCGTCATAACGTCCGCATTTTTAGGTGGTATTGGCGCATGATCTTTTGGTTGATAATAGTCTATAGTCATCATTCTCTCCTATGCGCTCAGATTATCCTGGCGACCAAATAACAGGCCCATAATACCTACTGCGTAGATATCATCACCCTCTACTTCCAGAAGCACCTGAGGCAAGCTCTGGTATGCCTGGCCCGAAACAATAATACCGTGCCGTCTTAAGTCGTATGTGGACAGGTGCAGCGGACACTGTCCCATTACCCGTTGTTCACCGACATGCTTGTAGGTATCCTGCAAAGGACCGCCCTGATGGGTACACATATAACTAAAGGCAACCACATCACGTTTGGCGCCGACCCCTCCGCCAGCCTGTACCCCTCCCATCTTAACCAGCATGGCCTGAGAATTTTTGCCTTCATCAGGATAGTTAAAATTAACAGGCTGATGATCTTTCAACTCACTCAGCCGGGCAATTTTTTTGCGAGGATAGCCCTGTACCCTTGCCTGACGGGTTTCCGCCCGGGCAGTACCGGCAAACAGTGTAATGGAAATTGTACTGGCTGTTGCCGCTGTACCACCGCTATACATTAGGAACTTACGGCGATTCAGCATACATTTGCCATGTGCCTTTGCAGACTCTTTTTCATCCAGAGTCTCATTTTCAATGGTATTTAGTTCACTCATTTTTTTGCTTCCTTAAGTTCTTCTAATGTAAACAGCGGTGCATATTCAGGCAGCACAGGCTTGTCCATCAGGATCTCTTCACCTGAAAATGCTTCCAGAAATGCAACCAGATCTGTTTTTTCATCATCAGTTAAACCCAGTGGTTTAATTAAGTTGCTCTTGGTTTTGGGCCAGCCGGTGGTACGCCCTTCTTCATCAAAACCACCCCTGTCATAGAAGTCCACAACTTCTTCCAGAGTATAAAAAGCCCCGTTATGCATATAGGGTGCGGTATACAGGGTATAGCGAAGTGAAGGGGTTCTGAACTTACCCAGATCCCACTTGTTTTTCCCTCGGAAATAAGCGCCGGGGTCAGCTTTGGCAGTACGATACAGCTCTTCATTAGAGCCTTTGGCATACATCTCAAAGCGGAAAGTAATCTGTGCCAGACCGTCTTCTTCCCAGCGTTGTGAAGGCGGCACACCAATATTGTAAAACTCCATATTGGAAGCAAGAGGACCATTATGGCATTGAATACAACCGGCTTTACCTTCAAACAGTGCTTTTCCACGAAGCTGTTCATCTGTTAGAGCATTTTTATCACCTTTGAGGTAACGATCTAATGGGGTATCTGTCTGATTAAGCGTTCGCTCAAATGCAGCAATAGCACGCCAGGCATTTTTTATTCTTGGATAATCATCACCAAAAACTTCCTTAAAACGTTTTCTGTATTCTGGAATCAGAGTCAGACGAGCGGTCATAATGTCATTTTCACCGTTACCTGCCACCCCGCCTTTAGCTGCTGAAGGTGCCTGAGCTTCCAGAGAAGGGACTGAGTTTGCCCAGAAGGAGCCCGGATAATGACCAGAGTTAATAATTGACTGACTGTTTCGCCAGTGGACGGTACCCGGATAACCACGAGATAAATCCTCTGCCCAGGCCCATCCCTGTGCTGGATCATGACAGCTGGAACAGGAGATAGAAGCATCCCCGCCTAAGCGCGGATCAAAAAAGAGTAGTTTACCCAGTTCAACTTTGGCATCACTTTGCTTGTTGTCCGGCGGTATTGGCGGTGAATCGGGGAGCGGTGCTAAGGGAGCAACACCCTTTGTGGACGATTTAGCAGCCACTGCTGTTTCGGATACAGCACTCAATTTGCCTTTAAAACTTTCTTCCTGTCTGGCATTTACACCTTCACAGCCGGAAAGTATGGCCAACGATACTGCACTGGCTAAAAGAGCGCCTGTTTTCATCAATGTTTTCATACCTTAATTCTCCTGGACGCTAGTTTCTGACTTGACGCCAGTTTTCAATCGCTTCATATTCTTCAGGATAGCCTTCTGTCCAGACGTATTGACTGCCCGTCAGCCTGTCTCCTGAAAGTGCTTTAAGAAACTCCACCAGATCCTTTTGTTCAGAATCATTCAGGCCAAGCTTTTTAATGCGACTGTCTTTATTGGAATCTTCTCCGCCGCCGTTGTTATAAAAGGCAACCACATCTTCCAGTGTTTTTATCATGCCATTATGCATATAAGGAGCGGTGTGCGTCAGTTCACGCAAAGACGGTGTGATAAAGGTTCCCATATCAGAACCATCAGCCTTATGCTGATGAATATGTGCACCCGGATCACGTTTCAGATTACGAAAATTGGCAACTCCCATAAACATGGTATATGCGAGAAACGCCTGATGACGATCGGTGTCCAGAAAAACATCATAATTTTCAGCAACCCCGGTATTGTGTGCTTTACCATCAGTAAAATTGGGGCCGTTATGACACTGAATACAGCCTGCTTTACCTTTAAACAGTGCCATACCTCGTTTCGCAGAATCAGACATTTTATTATTATCAAAAGGGACATTTTTTGATGTCAGTGTTTTTAAGTATTCTGGTATAGCTTTACGAACAGAACCATTGGATGGTTCACCATAACCGGCATCCTTAAACATTTTGACATATACGGGATCCTGCTTAACCCGTTCCTGCATAATCCGCATGTCCATATTCATAATGTAATCTTCGGTAATCATACCGCGGGTCACATCATTAAGGTTGGTACCAATTCGCCCGTCCCAGTTCCATATTTTTTTATGAACGGTATTAATGACAGTAGGACTGTTTCTGAAATGCTTATTACCCGGATAACCGTCAGACAAAGCCATACCATCTGCAAAACCATGTTCTGGGTTGTGGCAATGGGCACATGAAATAGCCGCATCACCTGAAAGGCGTGGATCAAAAAACAGACGCTTACCCAGTTCTGCTTTCTTTTTATTAATTTTTACAGCCGGCAGCGGGCCAATATCAGGATACTCAGTCGAAGCCTGTGCATTGACAGTCAGCGCTAAGCCCAAACCCATTGCAACTGAAACGATGAGTCGTTTTTTTGTTGCTCGGATACCCATAGGTTTCCTCCACTTAATCATTATTATGAATACAAGTTCTGTTATAAAAACATAAAAGTATATTATTACTTTTGTACAGTGACTGTACTGCAACAACCGTACCTAAGATGATTTACACTTGTTTTTCAAATGGTTATAAAACAACAGTTCATAAAACATGATAATTAGAAGGGTTATACAGAGATAATGTGTTCAAGTTGTTCAGAAATAACAACAAGAGAAAGGAATATTTCATTCACATTGAACAAAATATTCAATTAAGTGTGTGACAACAGGCTGGTGATATTGTCATGAAAAATAGTTATTTACATGTTTATTGATCAGGATCAATAAGATTCAATACCTTCACTGTCCCGGGTTTTCCAGTTCGATACCTTTTGAATTAAAGGTCGCTGACCATTATCACTGGTCCAGGAATCCACAGCAAAGGTCTTGCCACTGGATAACTCCATAATACGTGCGGACCAGTGCTGCCCCATCATAAAGGGTGAACGATACACAGGCTGGATAAGTTTATGCTCTTTTAACAACCCCATACTGGATATAAAACGCAGGTAATTGGTTGTGTTCACAGCAGAATCAATACAGTCCATTCGACCGGGACCTTTATCGTTAAAATTTTTAGCCCGATCATTATGTACCGGAGACTGCTGCCCGGCAATATTTTCCATATAAGCAATAGCATCCGCAACCGCCTGCCGCTCAGAAATCCGGCCTGCTTCAGACTGGGCAAATATTGCCCTGATATGTTCTTTATCCTCATGAGTAAACAAAATGGTCTGTCTCTGCTGACAGCCATAGTTAAAACAGATACTGATACGCTGATCATCCGGCCAGGACAGTGATAGCAGTTGTGCCACTTTTTCATGGGTAGATAAGGGCCGCGCCAGAAAATTTCCAGCTGGACAATTCATAGCCGGTAACGAACACAGAAAAACAATAATCGCCAGAAATTTTATGTTCATGTTAACGGGTTCCGCGTTTTTACCTTTATTTTACTTTTATATCACAAAATTTAAACCCGCTGCCATTTATAATGATTCTAATTTATTTTATTAAAGAGATGTATAAATTGAGCAAATTCAGATTTTTAAGCCAAACTGCTTACCTTTTATTTTTTATTCTATTATTAAGTTCTTCAGCCCATGCTGACATAAACCATACCGATATAAACCGCACGGCCATAAAAAAACAACTCAATAAACTGCAGAGCAAACTGATTAACAAACAAGCCCTGTCTCAGCAGGAACTGAATTATGATTTACAGCTCATTAATCCGGTATTACTTTCAGAAAAAGTCAGCAACTATAAGCAGGGGCTGCTCAAAGAACAACTTGATATTTCAAAGCGCGAAAAGAAAAAACGCTTTAATGCCGGCGATACCTTAATCAGTCTGGTTATTCCCGGTGGTTTTCTTTATGCCAGTTATCGTTTGTATGAGCATAAAAATGTCAGAAAACTGCTGAAGTCTGTACAAAAGGATATCAGCGATCTAAATGTTGATTTATCTTATCTGTCCATGCAGATTGAATATAACTCAACACGTCTGGCTCTGTCTGAACAGAGCATCAATAGAAACGGGAACAGAATATCAGGTTTTTAGCATTTCCCTAATCTTCAACAGGGCATCCTGACGGTTTTTATAAATACTTTCTTCATCCAGCAAGGGTAAAATCTGTTGCTGCTGCAGCATGTTATAAACCGCTTCACAGGCACCCGTTAAAAAAATCCGTCGTCCGCCAGCCAGAGTATCCCTGATAATATCTTCCAGAGCCAGTGCTACAGTAAAATCAATACTGGGCACTTCACTCAGATCCAGTACCATATAGTCATAATCTGCTACTACTGAATGGCGTCTGACCATGGCTTTTGCTGATGAAAAACTGATGGGACCGCTTAAATGAAACAATAAAATTTTACCCTCAGCCTGCTTCATTATTTCGGCTTCCTGATCAGATAAGGGCACCTCACCTGCAGGAGCTGTAATAGGCCGCATATTGGCTATCTGCATATCGGTCATACGCTTCATAAACAAAAAGCTGGCCATCACCATGCCCACACCAAAAGCCAGCAGCAGATCCACAAAAACAGTAATAAACAATACTGTTAACATGATCATTACCCCGGCTTTTGGTGCATACCTGAGGCGCTTGAGATAATCCCAGTCAATAATATCTGTACCGACTTTAATGAGTATCCCGGCCAGCACCGCCTTTGGAATATCACTGGCCAGAGCACCCGCCCCCAGAACAATGAATAACAGAACCAGACTGTGCAGGGCACCAGATATGGGCGTACGCCCTCCGGCATTGACATTAACCACTGTACGCATGGTTGCACCGGCACCCGGCAGACCGCCAAACAGACCAGCAATGGTATTACCAATACCCTGACCAATTAATTCTCTGTCCGGTTTATGCTGGGTTCGGGTAATATTATCCGCCACCAGCGATGTCAGCAGGGAATCAATAGCACCAAGACCAGCCAGGGTCAGACCCGATGCGATCATCTGCATCATTAAAGCGGGTTCTATTACCGGCATGTGGAACTTTGGTAACCCGGTAGGTATTTCACCAATAACTGGTGTACCGCTATCTGGAAAAACAAACAGATATAATAAGGTTCCAGTAATCAGAGCCAGCAAAGGTGAAGGTATCAAACGTGCCAGACGCGGAAGAAAAAAAGGCACACCATAAACAACCACAAGAGCAGCCATACCCAGCAATAAAGACGGCATATCATACTGCTGAATATATTGAGGCAGGGATTCTGCTGCCTGCAGTGGTTTGGAATCTGCCGCATGACCAAACAGGGGGCCAAACTGGAGTAAAATAATAATAACCCCTATCCCGGTCATAAAACCAGACACCACAGGGTGGGGCACCAGTTCAATGTATTTACCAAACTTTAGTAACCCCAGGGCAATTTGAAACAATCCACCTAGTGCTACTACAGTAAAAGCCAGTGTCGCACCCTGCATGGGATCATCCGGGTACATTCCGGTATATTGAATAAATATTGCCGACATCACTACAGTCATTGGTCCGGTCGGCCCTGAGACCTGGGCCGGTGTTCCGCCCAGAAGTGCCGCAAAAAAACCTACAAAGATAGCCCCGTACATCCCGGCAATTGGCCCGGCTCCTGAGGCCACTCCCATGGCCATTGCCAGTGGCAACGCAACCACAGCAGCCGTCAGACCACCGTATATGTCACCACGCAGATTATTAAAATGAAGACCGTTGATAATGCTCATTGTTATCCTAAATAAATCCGCTTAGAAAAAGTGCTCTTTCCGAAAACGTATCTATTATATGATAACAAAAGACAATTAATGAAATTATGGTATTAATTAATCCATTAGCTGACCTTATACATGAACTCTCCGATATTTTTTTCTTTGTACTTTTACCGTGATTAAGCCTGCAATAAGTGTTATAAGCCCCAGCAGGGTTGGCAGGCCATAGAGTTTAAGTGGGTCGTTTTCCGGTGGTAACAGCAACCAGTACCAGGTGCTTAAAGTATGCCGGGAACCCACTTCACCATTACTGCCGTCCCAGTTAGCAAATGAAACCGGAACAAACTCACCTTCGTTAAAGCTGATGTGACCGTCTTTACCTTCACGTTTACGCTTCATCAGAACCTGCCAGCGTCCTTCCTGCCACTGTCCCTGCACACTGACCGCCTGGTAATCTTTTATAAGCTGAGGTTTTTTGTCTGGCCCTGCGCCTTTAAACACTGCGGTTATAGCAGCCTGTTCCGGCTCGATACTGCCGGCATTCCAGTACCACAGGACAGTATTATGAGACGCATCGCCATGGCGGTATCCGGGTTTTTCCACCATAGGAGCGGAACTCCAGGCATCACTCATGGGAAACTGCATGGCCACTGCATCTGAATACAACGGCCGTTCTTCATCCTGAATACTCATGGTATATTCCTGTCCCGGCAGACTTTCTGTTCGGTCGTTTATTTCCAGAAGGAAGGCAATATCATCATCGTTATAAAGTACTCTGACACTGATCAGATCATTCAACGGCCGGAACAGACGGGGCTCTTTAATAATATTCGGTACCAGAC
>JALTKC010000305.1 GCA_027076245.1 Gammaproteobacteria bacterium | reverse complement strand
CGGTATAGCTCAGTTGGTAGAGCAACTGACTTGTAATCAGTAGGTCCCGAGTTCGACTCTTGGTGCCGGCACCATTTCTTATTTTATTCTATAATAAAATCAATCTCTTATATCTAAAACAAGCCTTCTAAATTCTTACTTTTAACAAAATCGACATTAGATTTACCCATAACAGCATATAATGAATTTGCCAAACCTGTATATCTGTGCAATTATTTATATAATTCCCTAAAGAAGATCAGATAAAAACATCGAGTCATTTAGTTGAGAATGTTATCGTGGAAGCGCACAAATTAAAAACTATTGATGATCTAATGGAAGCGTTAAAGTCAAATGAACGCCTTGAATTGCTCAATGGAGAGATCATCAAACGCCCAATGGCTCGTGCTGAACATGGTTCTGTGCAGACAGAGATTTCTGGTGATTTAAAACCTTATATAAGAAAATCTGGGCCAGATGGCTGGTGGATAATGTCTGAAATCAGTGTGCAGTATAATGAACATCAATGCCCTGTCCATGATATTGCCGGATGGCGTAAAGAGCGGGTTCCTCAAAGACCTAAAGGTGTTATGAAAGTGACGCCTGACTGGGTTTGCGAAATTGTTTCCCCTGGTCATGTGGCAAAAGATACGGTAACCATTTTTAACCTTCTAAAAGAGTACAAAATACCCTTCTACTGGATAATCGATCCGGAAGAAAAAGTGCTTACCGTGTACCAGTACTCAGAAGATACCTATAAAGTCCTGGTATCCGTACAAAATAAAGCAAAAGTCAGACTGGAACCCTTTACAGAAATTGAATTTGACCTGAATTATCTTTTTGGTGATTAATAAGCTTTTAACTTCCCCCCTGACTGTTTAAGTTTTTTACATAAATCCATATAATGTGTAAAAAAAACTGACGTTTGTAATACTTTCCTTGCACTTAAGCAGAATTCTCTGTGTTACTATCCATTTAACAATTATAAATCTGTATGTAGATGTGTTTTTTCTACTTTAATTAATGGAACAAGTCACACGTGGTAAGAATTTTTAAACACTATATACCGTTCAGCCTGGTTTTCCTGGGGATCCTGGAACCAATCATTTTCTTTCTGGCTTTACCCATTGGTCGTTATATCAATCCTCATGACGGCGGCTCCATTACCTATTATACCGAGCTGGTTTTTACCCTGGTTGTGGTATTAACCATGGCGGCCTCGGGTCTATACAGTCGGCAGATTCGGGATAATTTTAAGGGGATTCTGTTCAGGATCATCCTGGTTACCTTTATTGTATTCTTCTTAATGAGCTTCCTGTTTTACCTGCAGCCCGCCTTATTTACGGCCAGAACAACCTTTATTTATGCCTTAATGATCCTTGCCGGAACCCTGGTGCTAACCCGGAGTATTTTATATTTAACAGTCGATAAAGAATTTTTTAAAAAACGTGCAATTGTTTTTGGTGCAGGTAAAAAAGCTTCACATATGAATGAGTTGCGTAGAAAGTCGGACAGAAGAAACTTTCTGCTGCTGGGTTTTGTGCCCATTGAAGGTGAACAAACACTGATAGAAAATGAGAAACTGCTGGATTTAAACGGTAATATGCTGCAATACGTCATTGATAATGACGTGGATGAAATTATTGTGGCTATTGATGACCGGCGTAAAAATTTTCCAGTGGATGATATTCTGGAGTGTAAATTAAGAGGTGTTAACATTCTGGATGTTTCCACCTTTTTTGAACGCCAGACCGGACGTATTAAGCTCACTGCTTTGCATCCCAGTAATCTGATATTTTCTGACGGCTTTATTCAAAGTACCCTCAATCAATATACCAAGCGAATTTTTGATATTTTTGCCTCATTAATCCTGCTGTCAGTTACCTGGCCCATTATGCTGATTACCGCTCTGGCGATAATGATTGAGTCCAAGTTCAAAGGGACTATTTTTTACCGGCAGACTCGTGTTGGTTTATACAATAAAAACTTTGATGTTATAAAATTCCGCAGTATGAGCATGGATGCGGAAAAAAACGGGGCTCAATGGGCCCAGAAAGTCGATCCCCGGGTCACCAAAGTGGGTGACATTATCCGTAAATACCGGATTGACGAACTGCCTCAATTATTTAATGTTTTAAACGGCGATATGAGTTTTGTCGGACCCAGACCAGAGCGTCCGGAGTTTGTCGGTGAACTGTCTAAAAAAATAAAATACTATGAAATCCGTCATTTTGTAAAACCGGGAATTACCGGCTGGGCTCAGATCTGTTATCCCTATGGTGCAACAGAACAGGACAGTCGTAATAAACTGGAGTACGACCTTTACTATATGAAAAATTACAGTACTTTCCTGGATATCATGATCCTGGTACAGACAATACAGGTTGTTGTCTGGAGACAGGGTGCGCGCTGAATGGATAGCCGGTAAATATGGAACACTATAATATTATCAGCTATCTCAGTGCTGGTATTGCCTATTCTATTTTACTGGTACTGAGTTTATGGGGCATTAAAAAACACACTTCCGGGATACTGTTTTTTATTGCCGTGCTGTTCTCCAGTGCCTGGGCATTTTATACCAGTTACAACCTCTATAATGATGATCTGTATACCTCTAGTATCCTGCCCCTGGAAACCCTGCGCAATCTGGCCTGGTATATTTACCTGCTGGCTTTATTAAACGGTATGTCTGTTAATGACAACAGACATATATTCCTCTCGCTTTTTAGGTCAGCTTATAGTGCCGTTCTGATTATTGTCAGCCTGGTTATTTTTGTAATTGAAATCAATCCGGAACTGCAATTTAAAGTTAATCAGTTACTGGGAATAGATTTCAGATTAATGGCCCATGTTTCCTTTGCCATTATCGGCCTGATTTTAATTGAGCAACTCTATCGCAATGCCATTTCAGAACAGCGCTGGGCCATAAAATTCATTTGCCTGGGGCTGGGCGGTATCTTTATTTTTGATTTTATTATTTACAGCAAATCCCTGCTTTTTACCGGCATCGATTATCTATTATGGAATGCCCGGGGGGTAGTTAATGCTTTAGTCGTACCATTACTGGCTATCTCTGTGGTACGGCTTCAGGGCGAAACCAGAAACTATACTATTTCCCGTAAGGTGATCTTTCATACCTCAGCACTGGTCGGTACCGGATTGTACCTGATTGTCATGTCGCTGGCAGGTTTTTATATTAAGCAGTACGGCGGCAGCTGGGGGGAAATTGCTCAGATCCTGTTTATTTTCCTGGCTGTTCTAGTACTCTTTATTTTGATGTTTTCAGGCTCTCTGAGAGCACGTCTGAAAGTATATTTTAACAAACATTTTGTCAATTACCGGTATGACTACCGTGATGAGTGGATCAAGCTCAGTAAAACCCTGGCAGAATTAAAATCCTTTAATGAGTTATCTCATTTTATGATTAAAACCCTGGCCGATCTGGTGGATAGCTCCTGTGGCGGCTTATGGGTTAAAAATGATAATGGTGATTATTATCTGGCTGAAAACTACAACCTTAATCTGGATGCCGACTGGGATTTAATTCCAACGGATAATCCGGCGGTACGATTTTTACAGAATAAGCAATGGGTTATTGATTTTTATGAATATCAGGATAATCCTGAAATATACCAGCAGGCAGATTTCAGTGACTGGCTGGAGAAGGCCAAAAACACCTGGTTAATGATCCCCATTCTACAGCAGAATGAGCTAAAAGCCTTTGTCGTATTAACCAAACCCAGAGCCCCTCGACAGTTAAACTGGGAAGATCACGATTTGCTTAGAACCGTTGGCCTGCAGCTGGCCAACGCTTTTGTACTGAACCAGGCCAGTGAAGAACTGTCAACCGCCAGACAGTTTGAAGCCTACAGCCGCTTATCCGCCTTTGTTATTCATGATTTAAAAAACCTGGTAGCCCAGGTTTCTCTGATAGTAAAAAATGCCGAAAAACATAAACATAATCCTGAGTTTATTGAAGATGCCATAGATACTCTGGAAAACGTGGTCAAGAAAATGCAGAACCTCGTTAACCAGCTACGCCAGAGAAATGTCCAGGATTCGCGTTCCACCTTTGATATGGTAAAAGTCATTCAGGACATTGTTAAGCAGCAGTCAGCCCACAAGCCAGTTCCAGCATTTACAACAGAATTAACAGAATGCTGTATTAATGGTGAACAGGAAAAAATCTCTGCCATACTGGGCCATTTAATCCAGAATGCACAGGATGCCACTGAGGATAATGGCTTGATAATGATCAGTCTGGAAGAAACGGGCAGGAATGCTATTATTAAAATTACAGATACCGGTATTGGAATGGATGAAAAATTTATAGCCGAGCGCTTATTCAAACCCTTTGATACCACCAAAGGCAATGCCGGTATGGGCATTGGCGTCTATGAAGCAAGAAGCTATATCCTGAAACATTCAGGCTATATCCATGTGGACAGCGAACCGGGCAAAGGCACAACATTTACCATAACTCTACCCTTATCTACAGTCGAACCTTTACCTACAAGCGAAAGGAACCAAAATTGAGCAGTAATGATAAAGTACTATTAATTGTAGAAGATGATCCGGGTCTGCAAAAACAGCTCAAATGGAGTTTTGAAAATTATACAGTCGTCATTGCAGGTGATCGTGAAGAAGCGATTGCTGCCATTCGTCGTTATCAACCAGAAGTAGTTACTCTGGATCTGGGGCTGCCGCCTGATCCGGCCAATGCCAGTGAAGGCATGGCCGCATTAAAAGAAATCCTGCAACTGGCGCCGGAAACCAAGATCATTGTGGTAACGGGCAATGACGACAGAGAA
>JALTKC010000304.1 GCA_027076245.1 Gammaproteobacteria bacterium | reverse complement strand
TTGCCTGGGCCTTAAATCAGGCTGACTGGCTGGCCGGTCGACTTATGGAAAATTTCGGCCATACTGATCCGAATAATGCACTTAAAATGGGCTATGATGCCTGCCAGAACCGCTGGCCGCTTTGGCTTAATAACTTATTAAAGCACCAATCTGTACCGACTGACATTCTGCCTCAGGTACATTTACCCGGTGATATTATCGACCGGATCAGTCCTCAATGGGCTGATGAATTTGGTTTTAACCCTAAGCTTGCAATCTGCGCTGGAACCACAGACAGTACCGCCGCCATTCTGGCAACCAGAATTCAGAATACAGGAGAAGCCGTGACTTCTCTTGGCTCCACTATGGTTATGAAAGTCATTGCTGATCATCCCGTTTTTAATGCCCACTACGGTGTTTATAGTCAGCCTTATGGTGACCGCTGGCTGGTTGGCGGCGGTTCCAGCTCCGGCGGAGCCGTACTAAAGTCCCTTTTCTGCCCTGGAGAAATTTCAGATTACAGCGAGTGCTTACTGGAAAAAATTGAACAGGGCAGGTTCAGTTTTTTAAACCTGAATTATTATCCCCTGCTTATGCCTGGAGAGCGTTTTCCCGTACAGGATCCACAACTGCAGCCGGTATTAAGCCCAAGACCGGACGATGATCTGGATTTTTTTCAGGCTATTCTGGAAGGTATGGCCGATATTGAGGCCCGTGCCTATGCCCTACTGCTTGAATTAGGAGCGCCTTATCCCAAACTGGTATGCAGTATTGGCGGCGGCGCGTATAACCGGGCCTGGCAATATATTCGGGAGCAGAAAATCGGTGTGCCCGTACAACTGGCCCGACAACAGGAAGCTGCTGCAGGAGCCGCTTTGCTTGCAAGCAGGCACTTTATAAAGCAATAACTTTTGTAACTAATACTTTAGTAACTGATACTTTAGTAACTAATAAAAAAGATAAGGAATTTTTATGGCGCAATCTACAGCTCTATCCAATAACCCGGTTACCGGGATCAGCTATCTGTTCAGGGCTTTGCCTTTACTAACCCGCCCTGGAATTAAAGCCTTTGTTCTTATTCCTTTATTAATCAATATCGTAATTTTTTCCATTGGTATCTATTTCGGCTTCAGTTATTTTGAAGAATATATGGAGCGGTTTCTGGACACCTCCGGTATGTGGTCCTGGGTGGCGGCCATCGTCGAATTTATTAAACCCCTGCTGTATATTTTGTTTGCCATGACGCTGCTGGTTCTGATTTTTTACACCTTTTCTATTCTTGCTAATATTATTGCCGCCCCTTTTAACGGCCTGCTGGCTGAAGCAACAGAGAAATACCTGACCGGCAAGCCTCCGCTGGATGAGGAAGGTGGTTTTAAACAGATGATGAAAGAACTGGTGCCTACCCTGTTAATGGAGATCCGCAAACTTATTTATATGCTGTTATGGTCTGTTCCTTTTCTGATCCTGTTATTTGTCGTTCCCGTGGTTGGCCCATTACTCTGGTTTCTGTTTACCGCCTGGATGATGTCTCTGCAATATCTGGATTACCCTATGGGAAATCATAAGGTTAAATTTGCTGAACAGCGCCGCCTGCAGAGAAAAAATCGCCTGTTTTCACTTGGCTTTGGCGGTGTGACCATGGGGGCGTCCATGATACCTTTTGTTAATTTTATTGTTATGCCCACCGCTGTCATTGCTGCAACCATGATCTGGGTTGAACAGTATTCAGATAATCAATCATAACCGTTCCAAAATTGACCTGTGACCAGCAGTGGTCACAGGTCAATTTCAGATCCACCTCCCAGCACGCCTGTCATAATTATTTCATCCTACCTAAAACAGGCTTTAGCAACTATAATAAAGTATAAATAACATACCGATAAAAAACTCTATGACACTGAGCACTGTACACTCTACAATTGAGGCTAACAAAACCCGCCGTTACCTGAGTATATCCTTTATTGTCATTATTATTCTTATTGCCATAAGCACGGTTATCAGTTTTAAATATCTGAGTTCCGTACAGAACCATATTATCAATATTATAGACACCCAGAATAAACAAATTAACCTGATGCACAAGTTGCGTTCTATTTCCAGGGAAAGAATCCTGACCCTGCAGGCACTGACCAACTCCACAGATTCTTTTAAAAAGGATTCATATATCCAGCAGTTTCATACTCTTGGCGGATTGTTTCTTGAAATAAGGCAGGAATTACTAAAGACCAAACTGAACGAAGACGAAAAAAAATTACTGGACATCCAGCGTGAAATTGCCCGTAATGTGGTCAGCAGCCAGTATAAAGTGATTGAGCTGGCAGAAAACAATAAAAATCAGAAAGCACTTGATTTACTGGTCAATGAAACCGTACCTATGCAGAACCAGAATATCTCCTATATGGATCAGTTTATCGTTTATCAGAATCATGAAAACCAGTTTATAAAATCTGAATCTGAAAAAAAACTGAAATCATCCTATTCTATTGTTGCTACACTCACCGGATTAAGTATCTTACTGATTATTATCGTAGCGGTTATTGTAACCCGCCATACTTCCAGGATAATCAGTTTATTATCCTCCCTGGCCGAGCAATATAAAAATACCGCCCAGAAATTATCCGTTACCCATGACTTACTGGAACAAAAAGTTAAGGAAAAAACGCTGGAATTACAGGAAGCTAATGAACACCTTAAACACATAGCCGGGCATGATACCCTGACAGAACTGCCTAACCGCCGGCTGTTTTCTGAACTGCTTAAACAGGAACTCAATCGCGCCAGACGAAATAATTACATGCTGGCATTGCTGTATATGGATCTGGATGGTTTTAAACTGATTAACGATCAATATGGCCATGATATCGGAGATGAAGTGTTGATCAATGTGACCAGACGTCTGCAGACATCTCTGCGCAGGGAAGATTTAATTGCCCGTCTGGGGGGGGATGAATTTACCATCTGTTATTCTAATATCAAGAATATTGATGATGTAAAAGTCCTGTGTAAAGTACTCATTGATAAAATAGGACAGCCTATCACTATTCAGGGTAAAATCTGCCATGTCGGGCTGAGCATTGGTGTCAGTATATTTCCTGAACACGGGGATAATTGCCAGGCTCTGCTGAAAACGGCCGATGCCGCCATGTATCTGGTAAAAAACCGTGGCAAAAACAATTTTCAGATAGGTTCTTCTTCTGAAACTGATTAAATCAGTTAAGACAGTTCCTTGCTTTTAATCGTTTCCAGCAGCCCCTCACTGGCTTCATTGACCATATTAAAAACATTTTCAAATCCCTTAATCCCGCCATAATAGGGATCCGGTACTTCCTTATGGGACGTCCGGGGCGCAAAATCAAGAAACAGAGACAGTTTATGCTGATGTTCTTCAGGACAGGCACTTTTCAGTATATTCAGATTATCCCGATCCATAGCCAGAATATAGTCATAATACTCAAAATCATTTTCATGAACTTTACGGGCAGTAATATAAGACAGATCCACATTATATTTCAGGGCCGTTTCTGATGCCCGCCGATCCGGAGACTCACCCACATGATAAGCATGAGTACCCGCTGAATCAATTTCTATTTTATCATCTAGATTTTCAGCTTTAACCAGGTGCTCAAAGACACCATGTGCTGTGGGAGATCGACAGATATTACCCATACAGACAAAAAGAATTTTTATTCTGGACATACTTTGTTTATCCGTATTACTTTGAAGGCTCAATGGTTCTGGCTTCGGATTCGAGCATAACCGGGATATCATCTCGAATGGGGAACGCCAGGTGATCTTTTTCGCAGATGAGTTCGTTGTTTTCCCTGTCATATTTTAATTCACCTTTACAGACCGGACAGGCCAGAATATCCAGTAGTTTTTTATCCATAGTTTTTACTCTCAAGTTTTAATAGGTGTTAAGAGACTGCAATTGCCGGACAATATCCGAAAAGAACTGTCTGTCTATATCGACCTGTACCGGAAGATACCAGGCGTCTTTTAAATTAAAAGCAGTGCTTTTAACCGCATCTTTCTCGGTCATAATTATGGGTTTTTGATCTTTAAAATCAAGATCCTGTTCCATAAACTGAAAATGATCCGGAAACGGGTGTTTAATAATGTTCAGACCGGCCTGTTTTAACCGACTGAAAAAAGCGTCCGGATCACCGATGGCTGCTACAGCATGTACAATTTCACCCTTTAAATCATTCAGCGTCTTAACATTTAGATCGGGGTTGTGACTGCCGACACTTTGCAACGGCCCGGCTTTATAGTCCATAGTGTAAAGTTTAGGGTAATTATCCGGGAATTGCACTGAATCGGCCGGTTTTTCCAGTTTACCACGGGAAGTATTGTACACGATATAATCGACTGACTTAAGGCGACTGACAGGTTCTCTTAGCGGCCCGGCAGGCAGACATAAGCCATTGCCGTACTGACGGCGGGCATCGGTGACATTAATCTCAATATCCCGGTGCATGGCATAATGCTGCAGGCCGTCATCACTGATTATGACATTGCAGTTGGTCTGTTGTTCAATAGCCTGTACCGCCCTGCTGCGAACCGGATCGATAAAAACCGGACAACCAGTAGCCTGCTGGATAAGCACAGGCTCATCACCATATAGCCGGACATCATTACTCTGTACACGACGGGGAAATGGCAATGTCTGGTTATCTTTTTTAGCTCCATATCCACGGCTGACAATACCCGGACGATACCCCTGAGCCTGCAGTTGCCGGGTCAGTTCAATAACCAGCGGGGTTTTGCCATTACCGCCAATATAAATATTACCTACAACAATCAGGGGCAAACGGGATCGATAGACCCGCAGAA
>JALTKC010000303.1 GCA_027076245.1 Gammaproteobacteria bacterium | reverse complement strand
TACCGGCTGCCATATTAACCGAGCAGAAACCACCGTGTGCGGCATAGTTTGGTGTTCCGAACTGTTTGGCAAACAGGCCGGTCAGTGCCTGCATTTGATCACGGCCGGTAAACAGGGCAAACTTTTTAGGATCCGTGGCACGGATTTCTGACAGCCGTTCTTCCATAATGGCATAAGCTTCATCCCAACTGATTTCTTCAAAATCATTATCACCGCGCTCTGCCCCTTTGCGACGTTTCAGAGGTCTGGTTAAACGAGCCGGTGAATACTGTTTCATAATACCGGAAGAGCCCTTGGCACAGATCACCCCCTTATTTAAAGGATGATCCGGATTCCCCTGGATATATCTCACTTCACCATTTTTGAGGGTGACGCGGATACCACAGCGGCAGGCACACATATAACAGGTAGTATTTTTAACCTCTATATGATCCGGGGATTCGGCTGATAAATTATTCTCTGAGTGCATTCAGATAAACCTCAATAAACGTCTTGAAATAGAAGCAGGTATTTGAAACACCGACTACAAAAATCGGATTCAGTATTTTATTCTAATATTCTAATTTGTTCTAGTATTGATATAAATCAATGCAGCTATGTATTACTAAAAAGTTAAAATTTTCAGAATATGTCCGTTCTGGCTATTACATTAGGGATAGAACGGTCAAAATTCTGAAAAATACTGTATTTAATCAAGAATAGCCTAATTTGATTATTTTTCGACCAGAGAAAATCGTATAATAGATGCGTTTTTAATATCCGTTATCACACAGGCATTTTTTTTGACCCAATCATCTACTTATTCTGAACGTTTTGGCGGTATTGAGCGACTCTACGGCAAAACCAGGGCTAAATGGATACCTCAGTTACATATCTGTGTGATTGGTATCGGCGGGGTCGGCTCCTGGGCGGCTGAAGCGCTGGTGCGTTCCGGGGTAGGCCATATCAGCCTGATTGATCATGATGATATTGCTCTATCCAATATTAACCGGCAGATCCATACCCTGGCCAGTACCCTTGAACAGTCCAAGGTACTGGCCATGAAAGAGCGGATCTTACAAATCAACCCCGACTGTCACTGTCATGCCATTGATGATCTGCTGACAGAGAATAATTTAAGTAAGTATATTATTGCTGATTATGATTATGTAATTGATGCTATTGACAGCGTCAAACATAAAAGCGCACTGATTTATTATTGTAAACGCAATAAAATTCCCATTATTACTACCGGCGGAGCCGGTGGCTTAATTGATCCAACGGCCGTTGAAATCTGTGATTTAAGTAAAACCTATAACGATCCACTAGCAGCCAAAGTCCGTTCTCAGCTGCGCTACCATTATAATTTTAGTCGTAATCCCAAACGCCGCTTTGGTATCGAATGTGTTTTTTCTACAGAACAGCAGGTTTATCCCCAAGCCGACGGCAGTGTCGGACAGGAAAAACCCGGCGTTAAGGGCGTCAGCCTGGACTGTAATTTTGGTTATGGTTCTTCTGCCTGTGTTACTTCTGTTTTTGGCTTTACCGCAGCGGCTCGCGTTATTGAAAAAGCACTTCAGAAAAAAGAGCGCAGCCAGGCGCTTTAGCTATCCCTCGTCCCCTTTCTTCAGTTGTTACAATCTGCAAAATGTTAATTTTTTAAATAAAAAATTAGCATTTCTAAGAATACCGTCTATAAATTACAAATAGCACACAGGGCTTTTTAGCCATTTTACTCAAGTTATTTTTATATTCGACGATACTGATATCACAAGGAGTTCTTTTATGAATGCTTTAACAAACTCAATCATTAAAACCCTGGCCTTTGCTTTTATTGTCACATTATTGGGCACTTCCAGCAGTTTTGCTGGTGACGGTGTTTCCCCCATGACCATTGACGGGGCAAAAACCGTGACCACAGAAGAAGCAAAAAAACTTTTTGATGATGGTGTGCTCTTTATTGATACACGAAAAGACAAAGACTGGAACGCCGGACGTGTTTCAGATGCCATTCATTTAAATGTGAAAAAAGATTTTTCTGAGCAAGCTTTACTGGAAAATATGAAAAAAGATGAACCAGCTGTTATTTACTGTAATGGTGAAAAATGCATGAGAAGTTCCAAAGCCACAAAAATGGCTGTAGGTTGGGGATTTACCAATATTTATTACTATCGTGATGGTTTCCCTGCATGGAAAAAAGCCGGTTATCCGGTTGAATAATTTCAGCATACGTTTAATTTAATCCCGGGGGGCTTAGTTAAACAACACCTGAGCGATACATGGAATTGTGAGAAGGTAATATGAGTCTTAAAAATCGAATTGTACTGACAGCCAGTATTATGGCTATTATTATCGCCAGTGCCGGTTTTATTTCCGGCCTGTTAAAAGTCGATAATGCTCAGCAACGCTATAATGAGCTGGCTATCAATGCTCATCAGCAATTATGGGACTTAATAACCCTTAACCAGTTTGCTCTAATGTCCCCTAATATCAAACTGATCACCAGGGATCGCAAGCTTAAAAAAGCCATTGCGAAAGGTGATCAGGCAGTTATCAATGACAATGCCGGCACGGCCTACAACCTGCTCTTCGGTCAGGAACTGATCAGTTCCATGCAGTTAATGGATAAAAACGGCAAAATACTGTTTGATGCTTCTGACAGTTCCCAGGTATCCAGGATAAATGAGCTGTCTCTAAAAGCCATTGACCAGAAACAAAACATCACCTCCCTTACTTTAGATGCTAAAGGCCGGTTGCAAACTGAACTGGCCTTCCCTATCACCCAGCGTGGCAAGGTCATTGGTGCCGGGGCTTTTACCCTGACGCTGGACAACGCCATTGCCGCATTAAAACAACGTCAGAACTCACAGATTTATATTGCTGATAACAACCACCAACTGCAGTCCTTTTCCAATGTGGACTTAAGTCATGAATTAGAGACTCTGGAACTGCCTTTTTCCCAGGGTAACCATCTGATTCTGGAACATGGAGAAAATATTTTTTCGGTTACCATCCTGCCGCTAAAAAACTTCAAGCAGGATTTACTCGGTAATATTATTATGATCAGTGATAATACTCAAAGCTTTCAATCTCAGCAAAACATTAATATAACGGCCATTTCTCTGCTGGTTATTATCAGTATTATTTCCGTGGCCTTTATTTTCTGGTTCCTGGGTCAGTCTTTAAATCCTCTGCATTCCATTTCCCAGTCCCTGAAAGCGGTCAGTGAGGGTGATCTGACTGTAGCCATAGAGCAGAGCAAGCGTAATGATGAAATTGCTGAAATTCAGCAGGCCATCGGCAATACCATACAGAAACTCCACGCACTGATTTCACAGGTGACTCCGGTAGTGTCGGAAGTCAATGATTCATCTGAGGTTCTGACCCAGGCCATGCAAAGCAATCAGGACAATATTACCCGTCAGCAACAGAATATTGAGCAATTACAAAATGCTACTCTGGGTGTAGAAACGGCCATCGGTAATATATCTCAATACAGTGAGCAGGTCTCACAACGCTCTCAGGAAACTGATGAAGAACTGGAAAAAGGTAGCCAGATCATTCATCAGACCATTAACGCCATTAAAAAAATTGCAGTTCAGGTAGAAAATTCCTCTACAGTTATTAATAAACTATCCAGTGATACTGACTCTATAGCTGGTATTCTGGATGTCATTAAAGGCATTGCTGAACAGACCAATCTGCTGGCATTAAATGCAGCTATTGAAGCGGCCAGAGCCGGCGAACAGGGCAGAGGTTTTGCTGTTGTAGCCGATGAGGTTCGTTCACTGGCCGGCAAAACCCAGGAATCTACTCTGGAAATTGAACAGACGATTGAACAGTTAAGAGCCAGCGCAGTCTCTGCGGTCAGTGAAATGAACAATAGCCAGAAGGAAGTAGAAAACTGTGTGGCTCTGGCCAATAAAACAGAGGAATCACTGGCCATTATTACCCCTAAAATGGCTGAAATAAAACATAATAATATTGAGATTAACCATTCTATTACAGAACAGCGTAATGCCATTGAAGGCATTAACCAGAACATTTCCACCATTAGCCAGTTATCTGAAAACAATGTTGAAAAGAATTCTGAGGCGGTAACTATCAGTAAAAACCTGAAGCAGTTTTCAGACAGACTGGACTCACTGGTTGAACAATTCAAAGTTTAATCACTCTGATTTGAGAAAATAAAATGAATCTTAAAAATCGAATCGTGGTTACGGCCAGTTTAATGGCCATAATCATTGCCAGTGCCGGCTTTATTTCAGGATTATTAAAAACGGATAATGCCCAGAAAAGTTATAATGAACTGGCCATTAATGGCAGTCAACAGCTATGGGATTTGATCATACTTAATCAGTTTGAGCAGATGTCTCCAAATATTAAACTGATCACTCGAGATCGCAATCTTAAAAAAGCCATTGCCAAAGATGACCTGGCGGTTATTAATGAAAATGCCGGCACAGCCTATAATCTGCTCTCCGGTCAGGAACTGATCAGCTCCATGAAGTTAACAGACAGACAGGGAAAAATATTGTTTGACGCCACCGATACTTCTCAACTCTCCAAAATTAATGCTCTGTCTCTACAGGCCATTGAACAGAAAAAAAATGTAACATCCATTACCCTGAATGCTAAAGGTCAACTGCAAACTGAACTGGCTTTCCCAATCACCCAGCGCGGCAAGGTCATTGGTGCCGGGGCTTTTACCCTGACGCTGGACAACGCCGTTGCCGCATTGAAACAACGCCAGAACTCACAGATTTATATTTCCGACAATAACCATCAACTGCTGTCCTTTTCTAATGTGGACTTAAATCATGAATTAGAGACTCTGGAACTGCCTTTTACCCAGAGTAAGCATCTGATTCTGGAACATGGAGAAAATATTTTTTCGGTTACTATCCTGCCGCTGAACAACTTTAAACAGGAACTGCTGGGTAACATTATTATGCTCACCGATAAAACTCAAAGCTTTCAGTCCCAGCAAAATATAAATGTAACCGCTATTTCCCTGCTGATTATTATCAGTATTATTTCCGTAGCGTTTATTTTCTGGTTCCTGGGTCAGTCTTTAAACCCTCTGCATTCCATTTCCAAGTCCCTGAAAGCGGTCAGTGAGGGTGATTTAACTGTAACAATAGAACAAAGTACCCGCAATGATGAAATTGCTGAAATTCAGCAAGCCATCGGTAATACCGTACAGAAACTCCATGCCCTGATTTCACAGATTACTCCGGTGGTTTCGGAAGTCAATGATTCATCTGAGGTTCTGACCCAGGCCATGCAAAGCAATCAGGATAATATTACCCGTCAGCAGCAGAATATTGAGCAATTACAAAATGCTACTCTGGGTGTAGAAACGGCTATTGGTAATATATCTCAATACAGTGAACAGGTCACTCAACGTTCTCAGGAAACCGACAAAGCACTAGAAAACGGCAGCCAGATTATTCATCAGACCATTAATGCCATTAAAAAAATTGCGGCTCAGGTAGAGCACTCTTCTACCGTTATCAATAAACTGTCCAGTGATACTGACTCTATTACCAGTATTCTGGATGTGATTAAAAGCATTGCCGAGCAGACCAATCTACTGGCATTAAATGCAGCCATTGAAGCAGCTCGTGCCGGTGAGCAAGGTCGGGGGTTTGCAGTGGTTGCTGATGAGGTACGTTCCCTTGCCGGTAAAACCCAGGAATCCACGCAGGAAATTGAACAGACTATTGAACAGTTAAGAGCCAGTGCAGATTCTGCAGTCAGTGAAATGACCAGCAGCCACAAACAGGTACAGAACTGTGTTGACCTTGCCAATAAAACTGAAGAATCTCTGGCTATTATTACCCCTAAAATGGCTGAAATAAACCAGAACAATATTGAAATTAACCATTCTATTTCAGAACAGCGTAATGCCATTGAAGGTATTAACCAGAACATTTCCACCATCAGCCAGTTATCTGAAAACAATGTTGAAAAGAATTCTGAGGCGGTATCTATCAGTGAGAACCTGAAACAACTCTCTGATAAACTTGATGCCCTGATTGAACAGTTTAAGGTCTAAACCGGCCCCCTGCTATTTAAATTTTTCCATTTATAATTCACTTTCAGAATTGGGCAAACAATATATTGACCTTAATCTAATTTCTTATACCTACTCCTTTCAATCTATTTTTTAGATTGTATTAATTCAATCATTCTGTTTTATCTATAACAAATATTTCTCTATAGTAGTAACCAGTCTCCCAAAGCAGACTTAATGACATTAGACAACCTCAGATTAGAGGTTAAGGAGTTAGATATGAATAAAAAAACACAATTAACTATGAGCAATGGTTGTCCGGTTATGGACAACCAGAACGTATTAACAGCAGGGCCTCGTGGTCCCATGTTACTGGAGGATGTCTGGTTCCTGGAAAAACTGGCACATTTTGACAGAGAAGTCATTCCTGAACGACGTATGCATGCCAAGGGTTCTGGTGCCTATGGTACGTTTACCGTTACCCATGATATTTCACAATACACCAAAGCCGCGCTGTTTTCAGAAGTTGGTAAAAAAACCGATGTCTTTGCCCGTTTTTCAACGGTTGCCGGTGAGCGGGGAGCCGCAGATGCTGAACGGGATATCCGGGGTTTTTCAGTCAAGTTTTATACTGAAGAAGGCAACTGGGATATGGTGGGAAATAATACACCGGTCTTTTTTATGCGCGATCCGCTCAAGTTCCCGGATCTGAACCACGCAGTTAAACGCGATCCCCGTACCAATATGAGAAATGCCAATAGCAACTGGGATTTCTGGACCTTACTCCCGGAAGCTCTACACCAGATCACCATTTTAATGAGTGATCGGGGTAATCCCAGAAGCTATCGACACATGCACGGTTTTGGCAGTCATACTTTCAGCTTTATTAATGCCCATAATGAGCGTTTCTGGGTCAAATTCCATTTTAAGAGTCAGCAGGGTATTGAAAACCTGACTGATTCTGAAGCCGAAGAAATTATCGGCAAGGATAGGGAAAGTCATCAACGGGATTTATACGAAAGTATTGAACAGGGTAATTTTCCCCGCTGGAATTTTAAGGTACAGATTATGCCGGAGCATGAAGCCAGGGATTATCGCTTTCATCCCTTTGATTTAACCAAGGTATGGTCACATAAGGATTATCCTCTTATTGATGTCGGTGTACTGGAGTTAAACCGCAACCCTGAAAACTACCATGCTGAAGTTGAGCAGGCGGCCTTTAACCCGGCCAGTGTGGTTCCGGGAATCGGCTTCTCACCTGACCGTATGTTACAGGGCAGACTTTTTGCCTATGGTGATGCTCAACGTTATCGTCTGGGGGTAAACCACAGCCAGATCCCCGTCAACACAGCTCGTTGCCCAGTGCGTAGCTTTCATCGAGACGGAGCCATGCGGGTTGATGGCAACTTTGGCAGTACCAAAGGCTATGAACCCAATAGTATGGGAGAGTGGCAGGATAGTCCGCAGAATAAAGAACCGGACCTGGAGCTCTATGGTGCCGCCCAGCACTGGGATCACCGTGAGGATGATAGCGATTATTTTACTCAGCCCGGTGAGCTGTTTCGTCTTATGGACAGCAATCAGCAGCAGATTTTATTTGAAAACACTGCCCGCTCCATGGCAGACAGCCATATTGAAATCAAGAAGCGGCATATTCGTCATTGTCTGCAGGCCGATCCTGCTTATGGCGAAGGCGTCGCCAAGGCTTTAGACATATCACTGGATGATATTGCTTAAGGTACTAAAACAAAAAGCCCGCAAGTTATGCGGGCTTTTTTTCAACTGATACCTGACGTATTAATCATCAGATTCTTCAGGTGCTTCAGGGGTATCATCTGCAGGGTCATAGCCTTCAGGTAATTCATGAGCAATACCCTTGTGACACTGGATACAGGTCCAGCCGTATTCAGTGGCTTGTTCATGTCGATTAGCACTGCGGGATTCCTGTCTGTCAAAATCCATAGACTCAAAGTCATGGCAGTTACGGCATTCCCGTGAATCGGTGTCCAGCATACGGGCCCATTCATGCTTAGCCAGCTCAAGTCGTTTTGCTTCAAATTTTTCACGGGTATCAATAGTACCCAGAAGCTTGTGATACACTTCATTAGAAGCCTGGATCTTACGGATCATTTTATGCACCCATTCTTTCGGTACATGGCAATCAGGACAGGTTGCTCTAACACCGGTACGGTTGGAATAGTGAATGGTTGAAGTGTATTCTTCATAGACATTGTTTTCCATTTCATGACATGAAATACAAAATGCTTCCTGGTTAGTGGCTTCCATGGCAGTATTAAAACCACCCCAGAAGATAATACCCAGTACAAAACCAAAAAAGAGTATCTTGAATGTACCTTCTTTAGAAAATAAACCCATAGTCCTAATCCCTATTATTATTTACATATATTTATTATAAAAGTCAGCAATATCTGATTGGCAGATTATACACCACCAATCAGATTATTAGAATATACACATACTGGATATATGGGTATATTTTATTCTACACCTTCATAGGTGTTTTCAACCAGCGGATCACTATTAACCTGTGGTACATGGCACTGGTTACAGAAATAACGTCGCTTGGAGATATGTTTCAGAGTTTTTCCGTCACGAGTTATATAATGACTGTCTCCCACTTTAGGTGCATCTTCCTTTTTATAAGCTTTTTCACTGTGACATTTCAGACACCCATTGTTTTTCAGAGTAATGCGATATTTATCAATTTTATGAGGAATTAAAGGCGGCTGCTTTTCAAAGCTCCGCTCATAACCACCCTCTTCTGATTTAACTTTATATTTGCCGACCTTGACAGATTTAGCATCCAGCGCTTTATCTCCACGCAATGATTCTACAGACATTGCCGGTAATGAGAGCATCATTGCCACGAGTGCTAACAGCATCAAAGTCATTACTTTTCTGCCGGAACTCTTTGAGCTCTTCAGGTTAGAAATCATTGTTTTTTTAGTGTTAAGCATTTTGTTTCTCCATTTAATATCTGGAACTTTTAAAAATTCTCATTTTGCATTTTATATCGCTAGCCTTTAAAACGACTGGAAAATTTAAATACATCTTCATCACATACATCAATACAGCGTCCACAGTTAGTACAGTTGCCCTCATCAATGAGCGGGCCAATGCCCTTATCTGCGCCTTTTAATGCCGGTCTGATAACCTTGGGTTCAGGACAGACAACAAAACAATCATTACAGTCATCACACTGTTCACGATTATAAGCGCTGACTCTGACCAGACTTTTCTGTCCCAACAGGCTGTAAAAAGCCCCTACCGGACAGAGATGACCACACCAACCTCTCTGACTGACAAAAATATCAAACAAAAAGATTGCCAGGATCACCATCCAGGCCCATCCCATACCAAAGATAATGCCGCGAAACATTAACGATACAGGATTAAAGAGTTCCCATACAATGGCACCGGTGATAAACGGCAGTACCAGGGTCAGTCCGAGCAGCCAGTAACGACTGCTGCGGGAAAACTGACTCGACACCTTGATGCCAAGCTTCCTGCGTACCCAGGCTGCCGCATCGGTTACGATATTAACCGGGCAAACCCAGGAGCAATAAACCCGTCCGCCCACCAGTGCATAAAACACCAGCACGATGGCAACACCAATCAGCCCTTCTGTCGTCGGAAAGTGCCCCGCCATCAGCCCCTGTAACATCACATAGGGATCGGACAACGGTAAAACTTCCAGCGTCAGACTGGATGCCAGATTGCCTTTGACTATCCAGACACCCAATACAGGCCCTGCAAGAAATAAAGCCAGTATGCCCAGTTGTACTATTCTTCTCAGAATGAGCCACTTATGGGCACGCAACCAGCCTTTTTTCTCAACCGCCTGCTGACCGGGCACCTGATGCCGTGCAGAGGACTTAAGCATCATTTATTCTCCTGATTCTGCAGTTTTTTCAAACTGTCCAGAGGGTTAGAAGAAAACGGTGTATCATGCTCCAGTTTTGCCTCAGGCGGCAGTTCCAGCCCGCCCTGGTTATAGTCGTAACGCACACCTTCAGGTAAATTATACTGATGTTCAAAATCCGGTTTCACCAGACTATGCCCGGCCTTTTCCTTCTGTTCCCAGCCCAGCCGATAGTGTGTACCCAGCAGACCCTTGGCCAGATGGATGGGTAACACCTTAATGGCGGCTTCTTCCAGAATACAGGCCTTTTCGCACTTGCCGCAGCCCGTGCAGGCGTCTGAATGAACCACCGGTATAAACAACGCATGTTTGCCTGAACGACGATTCGGTTGCATTTCTATGGTTATTGCATCGCCCTGTACCGGACAGACATTAAAACACACCTCACAGCGCAGCCCCTGAAAGGCAATACACTCTTCCTGATCGATCAAGACTGCCAGCCCCATTCGGGCATCTTCAATCTTTTTCAGTTCATGGCTCAGCGCATTGGTCGGACAGGCCGCCGCACAGGGAATGTCTTCACACATCTCACAGGGTTTTTCCCTGGCGACAAAGTAAGGAGTACCCAGTGCGACCTGTTCCCCCAGCTCTGCCAGTCTAAGCATATCGTAGGGACAGTCCCGCACACAGAGTCCGCAGCGGATACACGCGCCTGAGAATTCCTCCTCAGGCAATGCACCCGGCGGCCGGATAGTCCAGGCAGGAAAGGATGAAGCCTGACGGGAATAAGTCCCCATCCCCAGCCCCAGTAATGCTGTGCCGCATGCTGTTTTCAGGGTATCCCCCATAAACCTGCGTCGGCTCAGCACCGCCTTATGTTCTGCCTTTTCCCCCTCTGATGACACAGAAAGCCCCCGCTTTTGCTTATCAGACATGTAAAAACGCCTCTTTAACTGTTTAAACCTGGTTGTGTTTTTAAAGTCCGGCTCAGTTTAAAGTTTTAAACTGAGCCGTTGATGCACCACAGATGCACCAATCATGCAATAGTTATGTATTTAATTCTCCTGTTACAGATTGTTTACGTTTTAATTTAAGCTAATGGCACATCAATTAAGCTTTCATAACCTTACAGGCACATTTCTTGTAATCGGTTTCTTTAGAAAGCGGATCCGTTGCATCCAGTGTCGCCTTGTTGATCAAACGGCCTGCATCAAACCAGGGGACAAAGACCAGCCCTTCGGGTGGCTTGTTCCGGCCTTTGGTTTCAATACGGGCATAGATCTCACCACGACGGGTCATTAGCTTGGCCTTGGCGCCATTACGCAGTTTGCGTTTCTTGGCATCCTTTTTGTTCATATAGATAACGGCTTCCGGTACTGCACGATACAGTTCAGGTACCCGACGAGTCATAGAACCAGAGTGCCAGTGTTCCAGTACACGACCGGTGGCCAGCCACAGATCAAACTCATCATCTGGACTTTCTGCTGGCGGCTCATAAGGTGCGGTAATGATTTTAGCCTTACCGCCGTTTTTCTTCTTGTTACCATAGAAGAACACATCACCTTTCTTGCCGTCCGGATTCCACTTGGCTACATAAGGGTCATAGCCTTCACGGAAGCGCCATAAGGTTTCCTTGCCGTCCACCACAGGCCAGCGTAAACCACGTGCTTTATGGTACATATCAAATGGCGCCAGATCATGGGCATGACCGCGGCCAAAGGAAGCATACTCTTCAAACAGACCTTTCTGGACATAGAACCCAAAGTGTTCCATTTCCGCATTTTTATAGACATTACCATTGCCGTCTGTGACTTCCTGCTTGGGATACTTGTTGACCTGACCATTTTCATACAGTACTTCGTACATGGTCTTGTCTTTGTATTCAGGCATCTTGGCCAGCAGTTCTTCAGGCCATACTTCAGACATCTTGAAGCGCTTGGTAAATTCCATGGTCTGCCATAAGTCAGATTTGGCTTCTCCAGGTGCATCGACCTGCTGACGCCAGAACTGGGTACGACGTTCGGCGTTACCATAAGCACCTTCTTTTTCAACCCACATGGCCGTTGGCAGAATTAAATCAGCTGCCATTGCGGTTACCGTTGGGTAAGGGTCAGACACGGTAATGAAGTTTTTGGGATTACGATAACCCGGCCAGGTTTCTTCATTGAAGTTCGCCGCAGCCTGGGCATTATTGGTACACTGAACCCAGTAGGCATTAAGCTTACCATCTTTCAGCATCCGGTTCTGCAATACCGCATGGTAACCGGGCTTGGGATTAATGGTGCCTTCAGGCAGTTTCCAGATTTTTTCTGCGGTATCACGATGCGCTTTCTTCTTGACCACCAGATCGGCAGGCAGACGATGGGCAAAGGTACCGACTTCACGCGCTGTACCACAGGCAGAAGGCTGACCCGTCAGAGAGAATGGACCACTGCCGGGCTTGGAAATCTTGCCGGTTAACAGATGTACGTTATAGCACAGACCATTGACCCAGACACCGCGGGTATGCTGGTTAAAGCCCATAGTCCATAAAGAAGTGATCTTCTTGTCTGGATCGGCATACAGTTTAGCCAGTTTTAACAGCTTGTCCTTGGGGACACCGGACATTTTGCTGGCTTTTTCAAGGGTATAAGGCTTAACCGATGCCGCATATTCTTCAAAAGTAATAGCCGGGTGCTTGCCGACACCTGAGTTTTTGGCTTTCTTCTCACGCGGATCGGTTGGGCGCAGGCCATAACCAATGTCTTCGGTTACTTTATGGAAGGCCACATGTTCCTTGATAAAGGCTTCATCATAGGCCTTGTTTTCAATAATGTAATTGGCGATATAGTTTAGTATGGCCAGGTCAGTTTGTGGTTTAAACACCATACCATTATCGGCCAGTTCAAACGAACGATGTTTAAAGGTAGAAAGCACATGGACTTCACAGCCTTTTTTGGTCAGACGGGTATCAGTAATACGCGACCACAGAATCGGGTGCATTTCTGCCATATTGGAACCCCAGAGCACAAAGGCATCCGCGTGTTCCAGGTCATCATAACAACCCATAGGCTCATCAATACCGAAACCACGCATAAATGCACCCACAGCAGAGGCCATACAATGACGGGCGTTAGGATCCAGGTTATTGGAACGGAAACCGGCTTTAATCATTTTGGAAGCCGCATAACCTTCCCAGACCGTCCACTGACCGGAACCGAACATACCCACAGCAGTCGGCCCTTTCTCTTTTAAGGCAGCCTTCCACTTTTCAGCCATAATATCAAAGGCTTCATCCCAGGATACTTCAGTAAAGTCACCGTTTTTGTCAAACTTGCCGTTTTTCTTACGCAGCAGCGGTTTGGTCAGACGGTCTTTACCGTACATAATCTTGGTCAGGAAGTAACCTTTAATACAGTTAAGTCCCTTGTTTACCGGTGCATCGGGATCACCCTGGTTTGCCACCATACGGCCATCCTTAGTACCCACCAGAACACTACAGCCGGTACCGCAAAAACGACAGGCTGCCTTATCCCAGCGGATACCATCATCAGCCGCTTCGGCTGCCTTGGTAACACTAACGGGTAAGGTAACACCTGCTACTGATGCGGCTGCAACGGCTGCGTTACTTTTTATAAAATCACGCCTTGTTATACTCACTATACGATCTCCTCTTCCATCGCTGTGTCGTCTTCTTCTTGATGATAAATCATAGCAACATCAATAACGCCCTTGATGTCATTTATGGCTGCCATTTTATCAGCCAGTGCTTTTTCGCCTTCATCTTCCAATGTGGCAATAAGCTTGCCTTCCTGTACTCCGCCAAACACATCGACACCAGCCATTTCATTAAGCAGATCGCTGATTTTAGGAGCATTTTCAGGCTTTACACTTACAATTACACTACAGATATTCATATTACCTAACTTCCTGAATGAATCAGTCCTGTTAACATACTTAGAACTGATAATAGATCATAAACGTTAGCATGGCATTGATCAGGCTCATGCAACGGCTTCATTTATTGATACGGTACTGAGTTTTACAGCCTGAACCGGACAGACAGATAAGCAGGCACCACAGCCGGTGCAGCTTGCTGTATTCAGTACTGGTTCGGCGATACCACCGAGTTTAAGATTAAATTTGATCGCCTCATCATCACAGGACTCACCGCAGGAACGGCAAATCGTTGCATTCATTGAAAGACAGTTGTTCAGGTCAATACTGGCTTTTATATACCAGGGAGGGAGGAAAGATTCTGAACCGGCCTCATCAGTGGGTTCAGAAAGCGCCTCTCTTTTATTAGAATTGTTTTTATTAGCTGGTAAATCACCACTAAGCAGTAATTTTTGCGGTAATTTTTTTAGAGCTCCAGCTTCACATACGTTCAGACAGTCTTCACAGAAGTCACAACCGCCCCGATTAAAATCCATTTGCGGATAACCGCCCCGCCCCCGGACAATGAGTTCATCAAAGCAGGCTTCTATGCACTGGTCACAACGTGTGCAAAAATCGACAAAATAATGTTCAGGGATGGCCCATGGCGGACGAAAAGGCGTTTTTTTTCCTTTGAGATCGCCGCGAAGAAATTGCATACGGGTTATTTCAGCCATCGAAGAATACTGTATTCCCTGATTAAAACGTCCAGAATAAGTTAACTCTAACGGGTCATAAGAGCCTTGACCTAAATCAAGAGACCTTACAGTTTATAAGTAATTAATAATTTAGAGAATTACTAAGGTATTGAAGGGAAAACATATGTCCCCATGCAGGCGCACAGGAACAGGAACAGACAAAAGCAAGGGGATGCCTTATGTTTAAAAGGTCTCTACAACTCCTGCAGATATTTTTCTACATTCAGGGCAGCAGGACTGTCTGCTGGTAATAAGGGCAGGAGTGTCTGCCAGTACTGTTTAGCAGCTATTTTATCTCCCGCCGCACGAGCCATAAGGCCGGACAGGAACAGGGCATCCACATTATCAGGATTTTTATCCAGCATCTGCTTAAAGAAATCACGAGCCTGGTTATACAGCTGTGAATCATCTGCCTTAATAACGGCATTGGCATAATTAATCATTAAGTTAACATCACTGCTGTCAATGGCAACGGCTTTACCGTAGGCAATAGCAGAATCCTGATAGCGGCCCAGCACTCCATAGGATTTACCCAGAGTCGTCCAGCCTTTAAGATCCTGAGGGTTCGCCTTAACACGGGCTTCAACTCGAGCCACCATGGAAGCAATAAAGGCCTGTTCCTCTTTAGAGCCGGTCATTTGCTGCCCTGGTGCCGGGCCTTTGGGTGCCCCTTCTTTAGCTACAGGAGCCTGCTTTTGTTCCTGCGGCTGCGACGAGGATGCCTGTGCCAGTAACTGTTCAGCTTCGGCCTTTAACTGACTATTATCAGGCAGTTCTTTAACCACCTGGGTCATATAGCTTCTGACAATCTGGGCCTGTTCACCCTCTGCCGGCAGCATAGCGAGTAATCGTTTCCAGCGTTGAATGGTCTGCTCTTTATTGCCCTGCTGATAATCCAGAAAGCCCATAAACCAGAGCGCATCCGCATTATCCGGATCGCTGTCCAGCAGTTCTGCCAGTAAGGTTCGGGCCTGTTCATAATTTGGCTCACCGCCCACCTGTAATAACACTTCGACGAGGTCAATTTTCAGATCAGAGCGCCCTTCAATCTTACCTTTTTTAATAGTCAGTTCCAGTGCTTTCTGATAGGCATTAACGGCCTCAGGGTAGCGTTTCATGACTACATAGGAACGGCCCAGCATAGTCCAGCCCTGAATATTATCTGAATCCTCCTTCAGTTTGTTTTCCAGCGATGCCACCATTGCCCCAATATCCGGGACTTTTTTCTGACCGCCGGGCATGCTGGCCGGAGCCTGATTCATAACAATGGCTTCCAGATTATCAGGCTTGATAAATGTGTAGGTGATAATGGCAAAAACGGGAATAAAAATCAGAAAACTCAGAACCAGCTTTCTAGCCATACCGTTGTCAATCTGCACCAGTTCGGTATCATGAGCCACCGAGGCATCATGCAGAAGACTATGCTCCACCTCATTCCTGGCTTCAATTCGGGCCTCTTCATCCAGAAGACCATTGGCAAAATCCTGCTCTATCTGGGCTTTTTTCTGCTCATACAGTTCAATATTGAGCTTTTTACGTCGATTAGCCAGTTCCTGCTTCTGCGCCAGCTCGGCTTCTGAATATTTCCGGAACAGAGGTCTGCTCAGGATCACCACAGCAATCACCAGCAGTACTGCGCAAACCGTCCATAAAATCCACATAATTGTTTTTACCTTAAATTAATACTTGATTGTAACTACAGAGCATATTTGACCGTGACTGTGATTAGGACTCACTGGTTTTTTAATATATCCTGCAGTTTCTGTTTTTCTTCATCAGATAAATCAGCACTGTCTGTCTGACTTTCTTCTTTATTGGCTCTGATTTTTTTCAGTAACACAAAGACTCCCACAAACATCAGTACAAAGGGGCCGCCCCATAATAACCAGGTGGTGGATTTAACCGGGGGATTATACAGCACAAAATCACCGTAGCGGTTCACCATAAACTCGGTTACCTGTTCCTTGTTCTTACCCTGCTTGAGCATTTTAGCCACTTCCCGGCGCAGGTCATCGGCCAGATCGGCATTGGAGTCAATCAGGTTCTGGTTCTGACACACCAGACAGCGCAGTTCTTCTGCCAGTTCCTGATAGTCCTGCTCCACCTGCGGATCATCAAACACAATCGGGGGTTTGGGCGCTCCCTTAGGACCGGCTATGGCCAGTACCGGCAGCAGACAGAAAAGCAGCAACAGCAAAAAGTGTTTATGGTTTTTCACAATGGGCTTCCTTTCCTGTTTTTAGACTTTCAACACAGGGGATAATAATATTTTCCAGGTCACTGGCCGATACCGGACCAGTATGTTTGTAGCGGATATGTCCCTGCTGATCGATGACAAAGGTTTCAGGTACCCCGTAAACGCCCCAGTCTATACCCAACAGACCCTCTTTATCAAAAGCGCTTTTCACATAGGGGTTACCACGGGAAGCCAGCCATTGCCGGGCATCAGCCAGCTCATCTTTATAGTTAATGC
>JALTKC010000302.1 GCA_027076245.1 Gammaproteobacteria bacterium | reverse complement strand
GGACAGGGTGATTTGCGTGTTTTCACCAAATATCGTTTCTGGCGTAAAGACGGCCCCGGCTTGCAGCAATCCATGAGCCTGGCCCTGAAGCTGAAAGCTGACACCGCCAGCAATAATCTAGGCACAGGCACTACCGATAGCATTATTGGCCTGGCTTATGGCTATGAAAGCCGTAAGCAATATCGCTGGGTAGCCGCCCGCTATCGTTTTAATAACACCAATAATACCGGCCTTAAGCGGGGTAATAAGTTATTACTGGATCTGGTTGCTGGCCTACGTCCTCATTTAAGTACTTATATGGAACCGGACACAGTCTGGCTTATCGAACTCAATGGGGAAATTGGACAACAGGCAGAGATGAATGCCAGTACACTAGCCAATACAGGTGGCTCCGAGTGGTTTGTATCGCCCGGCATTTTCTGGACCAAACGAAACTTTGCCGTAAAAGCCGGCGTACAGATCCCCTTTATCAGCAACTTGAATGGCAATCAGGCTAAAAGCGATTACCGAGCCAAACTGGTTCTAGAATGGCATTTATAGGAGTAGACCATGAAAAAAATATTATTGAATCATCTGGCAGCCAGCCTTTTATTTATCATCAGCCATGCCGCTCAGGCACAAACAATTGAGTATTCCATACGTGTAGATGGCCTTGCCTGCCCTTATTGCGCCTATGGCATCGAAAAAAAGCTTAACCAGATTGACGGGATTACATTTATCAATATGGATCTTGAAAAAGGTATAGTGACTGTAAAAGCCCAAGACACCAAACTTGAAGATGAACAATTGAAACAACTGTTTCAGGACTCCGGTTTTACCTACAGAAGCAAACAGGTAAAAATAAATGAACAATAATGAGACAACAGAAAAATCGGCTCGTTATTCTACCGGCATTAGCTGGCTGACTTTATTTGCCAGCAGCGGCACCCTGGTTTGCTGTGCCCTGCCCATTATTCTGGTGACTCTGGGTATGGGGGCAACAGTTGCCGCCTTAACCAGCACCC
>JALTKC010000301.1 GCA_027076245.1 Gammaproteobacteria bacterium | reverse complement strand
CTATCATACCATGATGTAATCCAATAATGGTTCTGGATACCGATAAGCCCAGCCCGGTACCTTCACCCTGTGCTTTAGTCGTAAAAAAGGGTTCAAATACAGTAGTCTCATGCTGTTTTTCCAGACCTGTTCCAGTATCCAGTATTTTAACTTCTATCACCGTCTGCCCTGTTTTAAACTTGCCTTCACTGCTTTCTATTAACCAGGGATCGATCACTGATTTTACTGAAGAATATACAGTCAGTTTAAGAGCTCTATTGTCTATATTCACCTGTTGTTTAGCGGCTGTTAGCATAGCCTGTATGGCATTCATTAACAGATTAATAAAAACCTGCTGTAGACGATTTTTATCCATGGGTATATCAGGTAATTGTTCATCCAGTTTCAGACTAAGGCTGATATTATGCTGTTTTATTTCATGTTCTATTAAGTGGATGCTGTTTTTTATCACGGTATTGATATTATCCCGCTGCATCTGCAGTTCTTTTTCTCTGGAAAAATCCAGTAATCCCTTTATGACACTGTCAGCCCGTTCTACCGCATCCTGCATATCATTTAAAATGGTACTGACTGTTTCGTCATTATTCTCCCCTTTTAAATAATCAATGCTCATTTGTAGTATGGCCAGAGGGTTTTTGACCTCATGTGCCACCCCGGCAGAAAGACGACCCACTGATTCCATTTTTTCTGCATAAATCAGCTGTTTCTGAGCTTTTTCCAGTGCTCTGGTTCGCTCAGCAATGTTCTGTTTTAAGGTACGGTTCCATAATAAAATAGCCGATACACCAATAAATACTATTAGGGTAATAATTATGACTGGATACCAGAACTGGCTGCTCTGCCAGAAATTAATCGGCTGAAGTTTTATCCACTTATTATAAATATGATCCTTCTCTTTCTGGTTAATACTGTCTATGGCTTTCTGTAAAATACTCTGTAAAATCAACCAGTCTTTTCTTATTCCAAAACCAAGTTCCAGCATTCTATGTTCATGTTTGGGTACATGC
>JALTKC010000300.1 GCA_027076245.1 Gammaproteobacteria bacterium | reverse complement strand
CTTTAAATTAGGGTTTTTTTCTTCTTCTATCAAGGACTTGACCTTGCTTGCGGCTGAATCGGTAAAAATAAGTGCCGCTGGAATCGCTTCGTCAACTGTTTCAGCAGTCATTAAAAAATCTCCAAACAGATATAAAAACTAATAAATTAGTGCCAAGTTAGCATTTCCTGAGTAAATTAGTCAAGTATTGTTCGCCCCATCCACTGATTACAGAGAAGAGACCCTGCTCTAATGGATAAGACAGGCTACAGATCAATACCGTCTCGTGCCTTCCAGTCCTGATAAACTTGCTGCGTCCAGAAACTCTGAAAGTAAGCAATCACAGCAAGTACTTCCTGCTCCGATAACTTGTCTGCAAAAGCGGGCATCACCCCACCCAGGGGTATACCACCATTTTTAATACTGCGGCTCAGGGTACTTAAAGGGTGGTGCCAGGCATGGGCGCTACCATCCAGGGGCGGTGGTGGATAATGACCATCGGCCAGGGTCTTTTTCCATTCAGCCGTACCACTGGCCCGGGCCTTATGACAGACGAGACAATTCTCCTTATAAATTTTTTCTCCCTGTTGCAGCTGGGACAGGGTATACCAGCGACCCTGTACCGGCCGCTCCTGGGAACAGCCCCCAAGAAACAGGATAAACATAAAAATTATTCTCATCGTATTTGCCTCTATATCAAGCGACCAGTCAATATTCTTTTATTCAGCCAGACTATTTTTTATCTGTTGATAACCAGAACCACCAGACAATCGCCACAATTAACAAACCACCCAAAAGATTGACTATAAGAGTCATTTGCTATCTCCCATTGTCTGACTGGTTTTAATATAACGCAAACGGTTAGCATTGCTCACCACGGTCACTGATGACATGGCCATGGCCGCGCCTGCTATCATGGGATTCAATAACAGGCCTGTTAGAGGAAATAGAATACCCGCTGCCACCGGAATCCCCAGACTGTTATAAATAAATGCACCGAATAAATTCTGTTTAATATTAGTTACCGTGGCC
>JALTKC010000299.1 GCA_027076245.1 Gammaproteobacteria bacterium | reverse complement strand
ATGCAAATATCCGTCAGGGATATTGTATATATCCCCATCGGGTTTCGTCTGGTTACGGACAGCTATGTTAAATTACTTAAAATAAAGAGCGGCAACACCCAGAATAGCCGTGACGACCAGGGTTCCCAGCCAGTACCACTTTTGGTTTTCCATGGATCGCCGTTGGGCTTCCCAGTGATTTTCCTGTTCAACCCGGTGTCTTATTTGTGAATAGAGATCCACTTTATTCAGCTCCTCAATTTTTAAATCAGTAATATCATCAATATTTACAGATTTTGACATCTTATTGCATACTCCTAATTTTAGAATAAAAAAAAGGGATGCAATCAACCGCCAGGATGATAAACATCCCGACGGATCCAGGGTATTACACGACTTTAAGTGTAATTTCCCCTAATTTTTGTTTAATCGCTTGCTCAATGACTTGAGCAAGCTTGTCTTTCTCTGGATTACCAGAGGACAGTTGATTATAACGCTTAACAGCTTCGTGCAGTTCTTGACTACTCATGATTGCATCTCCTAATGTAGTTATAAAAAAAGGGGATGCACATACAATTATCCACGGGGATAAAAATGTCATCCCCGGTGGGTAAATTCATCCAATTTAATGGACAGTTGAAATAGGCTGAAAATAAAATCAGCCACACAAGAGAAAAAGGCTATAAAGCCTGCGGTTTGGTTTATAAAAAACTTCTCTCACAACCGCTAAGGGCGCAACTAAACTGTAGTTGCCACAGTGAAAATCTGTTGTTTAAAAAACTCTGGAACAGGGCAGGGCGTAGCTCTGGCCTAAAGGTTTTTAAATAACAGACTGGAAAAGGGTATAAAACGCAAAACAGCCTGTACAGGCATAAAAAACCGGATATATACGGTCAATATAGAAAAGACAAGTCGAATAAAGATAAAATGTATGGCCTATTTCACGACTCTACACATACACTTTAAAACTAACAAAAAAAAGTCCTGTTTTCAAGAAAATTAAGGGTTACGTCCCGATAATTCGTATCACTATAAAGTGAAAAAAGGGGAGGGGAATTTTACAAAACGGCCTGTTTTTTTTACAAAATTAAAAAAAGTCGCAAATTTTCAAGGAATATTTATACAAAAACCACTTTAACAGACAAGTTAAAGTGGTTCTCCTTTCTCCCGTTGTTAAGATTAAGAAAAGCTCTCAATGATCTCATCAAGGATGGTTGTTCGTTCCTTTAGTTTATCAGGATAAACGGCCTCAATGGTACAATCAATAACATCCCAGTTGATACCATTATTAGCATCATAGTGGTTGTCAATATTCTCAAGGACTGCACAGGCTTCACTTTGGGTTAAAGTTATACCCAATTCCTGTGCTCTATAAATAACATCATCTACATCCCATGGTTCCAAAAGATAATTATTTTGATTGGATACCAGATTATCCAGTGTTTTTAGAACATCCTCAGCTTTAAAGTCGCAGGGTTCATCATTTATCATGGCTGTAATGACCATTTTTGCTTGAAAAAACACTTGCTTAAATTGACTATCAGTAAGCATTTTACAATCTCCAGTAATTTAAGGAGCCGTTCCCCTGACGGGAAAAGACTCCCATCAGGGTTAAAGTTAAGTGCTGACCCTTATCGGTCAAAGCACAGTGTTAAAATCCACAATAAGCATTGTAATGTCGTATGGGAGTATTCTCCTGATGAATTTCATTAAAAGAAACCTCTATGCCTGCCGCTTTTGCAGCATCCATAAAGATCCCGGCATCACAATCCTCTTCCAGATATACCATGTCGTTGTCACGACCCATATAACTAAAATGTGAAATTTTCTGCTAAATATCCAACTCTTCTAATAGCGTTTTAGAGACTTCCAGCCAGCCATGACTGGGATCGCTAAAAAAATTAAGTTGTATTTTTTTCATGGGTAATTCTCCTTAAAAAAAGGGTAGAACAACCCACCGGAAGGTAAGTTGCTTACCCTCCGGGTTAAAAACGGTATTGAATTTAATGACGACACATCACAATTTCAAAACCAGATGGTGTTTTCAGCGATAAAACAACTCTAAAAAAAGGAGCAACCTCCTCTTTTAATTCCTCCGCTGTAAACCCTCTTTGAAAGGTACCGGATTTTGTCCGGATACCATCATCATAAGGTTCAGCAGTTTGATAAAGCTGTTTCATGGCCGATTCACGTTTAGAGCGCACTGAGATAAAGGCTGTTCCAGTGGTTTTCACCAGTTCAGCTATCATCTGCAGAGTCATTAAACGCTGGGTTTTAGGTAAAACATTCAGCACATAAGTGCAAAATACAAAGTCATAAGTGCTTTTTTGCAATACCTGGGGGTAATTGGCGTGAACAAAATCAAATTCACTACAAGGCTGGCCTGTCACCTCTGAAATGGTTTTAGAATCCAGATCAGCCTTGCCTTTCCCCAAATGTAATGCCAAACCTGCTGACAGTAAGTTATGTTTAATAACAAACTTTAATGGTGCAGATGCAGTACGTCTGACTATGGCGGTTTTACCGGCAATACGAAACGGTTCATTCAAGGCAGAACGGGCACCGGACTTGAGATCACGGCTGATTTGTTTAATATCCGTGAAATTACTCAATGCCCGGGGATCCAGACTGTCTAATAACCTATTTTCAATTAAGCTCTTCATAATAAACTCCAGTTTTAATCATAGTAAATAAAAAAGGAGCCAGTTCCCTGACGGGAAAAAGCTCCCATCAGGGTTAAAATCAAGATCCAATCAGTTTGCCATGGCTGATGAATCACTATAGTAAAATCCCCAGATCCGGTAAGAAAGCAAATCATTGACTTCTTCCTCACAAAACCCAAGGTCTGAAAAAAAATCAGCAACAAACTGATCCGATTGACAGGCATCCACATAATCCACAAAAAACAGCTTAATACCTGGTGCAACATAGGCATCAAACTGTTCTTTTACTTTATGGACTTGCTCTGGATGCAATCTAAAAAAGATGACCTCTGCGGTATCCATTATTAACCTCCCTGTTTATTGAATAGTGACTATCGAGCCGTAATTTTCACCTGGGGTAAAATCAAAAGCCCGGATCACTGGAACAAACTTATCGGTGGCCGTTCGGATCTCAGATACAGAACCATCATCGTCTTTACTGTGAGTGGTTTTAACACTCTTCTTTTTATGGGTATCGCCTTTGATCACATAGGTTTTAGAACCATCATCAGAAGTCACCACACCATTGATATGACCTGCCGCCAGCATTAATGCCATGTGCCAGTCACTTAGTTGACGCAGTGGTTGACGCTTTTTCACACGGATATTGCGAAAAAATCCATCAAAACGCTCCCATAAAACACCCTGCTGTGCAATTTCATCAGCTAACTGCCTGGGATCCATTTTGACGTATTCAAACGTCAACTTCTGATCCCGTGCAACCGGCACAACATATTTTTGCTGTTCCTGCACTTCAGTATCAGGTAAAGCAGAAGGGATCACATCACCCTGCCCTACAGACATCAGATGCTGCTGCATCTTCTTTCTGTGTTCAGGCTGATTATGATCACTATGACAACGTACCCCCATGATCACGATCTGTTTAAAATCGTCCACAGCTGCCTTAAACACACGAATATGCGTATAATGCCGGGCTATCCAGGACGATAACTGTTTATCCAGAACATAAAACGGGATAATCGTGATCCCAATACCACCAAATTGTAATAACTGGATGGTTTTCTGGTAAAACAGTTTTTCCAGACGGGCACGACCCTGTTTCTGATCACTGTAATTGATCTGATCGGAAACCAGATCACCATAGGGCGGATTAAAAAACATCAGTGAATACTGCCGACGACCCAACAGGCAGTCATTAATATCACCATGGATCACATGACCCAGTAGTTTTTTTGAATGCCAGGCACGTTCCTCATCAATTTCCACACCATAGGTCTGACACTGCAAGGTATCAGAGGCCAGATAGTGAGCCACTTCTGCCAGAGCCGTGCCTTCACCACAACAGGGATCCAGTAAACGGACAGTGCCATGTTCAGGGGCTTTTAATTGATGCAGGATACCGGCAATGGTTCCCTCATCCGTAGGAAAATACCCTTTTTTAATAAAATTTCTGGCCAGTCGCTGAAACATTAACGCCATAATTTATCTCCTTAAAAAAACGGGGATCATCTGTGTGATCCCCTGATTTTAATTAACTTACTTGACCCAGAGCTGACGTTTAGCATCAAACGCATAGCCCAGTTCACGCAATTTATCCCTTTGTTGGCGTACCAGCTGACGATCCACGGTCAGATCCAGCTTAACCTCATCGCCAGGACAGTTTTTTACCTGCACACTGCCAAACAAAGCCTGATCAACGGTCATTTCAGCTGATACTGCCTGTGGCTTAGTTTCTGGCTGACCTGATTGTTGAGTTTCAGGTTTATCAGATTTCACCGGTTTGTCTTTGTGTGTTTTCTGAGGCTGTTGAGCTTCATCAATCACCAACGGATCCGGTTCAGGTGCTGCGGGCATTGCTTTTTCCTGTGAATCAAAAATATTCACAGATTCAAGAATGGCCCGGATCTCCACCCGAACCGCTCCGCCCCAGGTATAAGAACTGGGGAATATTTTTGAAATTAAAAATTCCCCCTGATATTCCCCTTCTGAATACTGCTCCAGCATGGGATCTTTAACACTAAATTCGCCGATATTGGTCAGCAAACTACCGACTGAAAAATCACCGTTACGACCATGGATTACCCGGGTCTTTAAGGTGCCTTCTAATTTAACCATTTTTCATCTCCTATAATGATCATTAAAAATCAGGAGACAATGACCCCAATGGGATCCTTGTCTCCCATTGGGAACCGCCTTACTGAGCGGTTAAAAACATAGCTGACTCAATTTCTTGAGCGTTTGGCATTGCAAGCTACAGACACAAACTTAAAGGGCGTTACTAAGGCAGTAGTAACCACTGTTAAAGTCCGTCACATCACAGGTATGAGTTTTTTAACCGCTCTGCTTTAATGCAAAACGGTTAAAAAACTCCCCCTTTTCAGGGGAAGCCGGAGATGTCGGGTTTTTAGGCAACCCGAAGCCTGTGAACTAAATCTGGCCGATGAACATTGCAACAAAAAATGCCACAACAATCAGCATGGCCAATACTTCATCATTAGTCATGAGACATACCTCTTAATAATTGTTAAAAGACATCCCGGAACGGGACAAGATTAGGATAATCAGGTTGGGCCGGCAGACTCGCCATAAGCGCCTGCAGGTAAAACCCAATTATTTTGAAAAACAGGCTCATTAAATTCACTGGACAGTGCAATTTTGATCCACTTGGGATCGCAATCATACGCCACACCCTTTTGAGCCTGCTCTCGAACAGATAATTTTCGGTGAATGGTTACACCGAACTGCTCTTCATAATCGGCAATGCGATTAAAGTGTTCCGGAGCGTATTTTTGTATGGTGGCCCATTGATTGGGACTCCCAAAAATACACGACAGACAACTGCATCGACCAAAGCCGCAATAATAGGCCGGATGAGCGGTGATTTTCCACCGCTTTAGAATGGCCCATACCTCTGATTCAGACCACTGGTGAACAGGCCTCCAGTGATCAATATGACGACGAACCCGTTTACCACAACGGTTATCAGTACGATGAGGTTCAAACACCTCATATTTCGCACGAGCGGCACTTTCCTGTGCCCGTTCGCCTGTTACAACCAGGTAACGACCTTTCGTAAATCGCTCCTGAGAGGTGATCAGACGAGCACCAACGTCCACTTTCAAATAACCACTGCACCACCGTGTCCGCAGATCCGCCGACACTTGTGGAAACATTAGGCGGGTACCTAATGTCCCCCGAATACCACCGGTTTTATGAAATTGAAAATGCTCATCTTGATACCAGATAGCTCCGGTACGTTGTTCATCACGCAACATTTCACGCTCAAAACCACCAGAGCGAAAACTCCAGTAAAGTTTCAGATCCAAAGCCTGACTGATTTTTTCTGTATAGGCCTCTGTAACCGGCCAGTCCATCAACGATGAACCTTCCATACCGTCAACACAATGGTGATGTAACTCAATCCGTTGAGGCTCTACACCTTGCTCCAGCAAGTGCAACACACAGGCGGTTGAATCTTTACCTGATGAAAAAAAGACAATAAAACCATCATAACTGTCCAGATCAATATCCGGTTGATTGGTGATTTCAGTCTCAAAGGCCAAATTGTTCTGCATAAGAACACCCTCCAATAAAAAAAGGGTGTTCTCTCCCCTATTGAGGTGAAAACACCCCAATGGGAACAAACAATAACAAACAATAAAGTCCTGACTATAACGCTCTATATACGGCCACGTTCTGCCAGGGAAACAACCTCATCACAACCTACAATCAGATGATCCAGCAGACGAATATCCACCAGAGCCAATGCATCTTTCAAACGCTTGGTAATGCTCTCATCAGCCAGACTGGGTTCAGCCACACCGGATGGGTGGTTATGTGCCACTATCATAGCTGACGCATTAAATGCCAGAGCTTCCTTGACAACCTCACGAGAATAAACACTGGCTCCATCAATCGTACCTCGAAAAAGCTCCTTATAAAGGATCAGTCGATGCCGGTTATCCAGAAACAGGGCAACAAACACCTCATGTTCCAGGGCAGAGATTTTATATTTCAAAAATTCTCTTACTTTATCGGGATTGGTTAAGACATCCTTATTTTTCACCTGTTCAAGCACTATTTCTGAGGCTTTACTCAGAATATCCTCATTGGTTACTGGTTCATTAACCAGGTATAAACCGGGATTTTCCATCACCTGAAAAGAACTCATACTCATAGTGATACTCCTGTAAAATAATAACAGGCAGCATACGTCCCAACCGGAGCATCATGCCCCTGTCGGGTTAATAAAAACAAAAAAAATTAATTTTTCAGTCTATTTGTTAAACATCAAGTGGAAGGCTAAATAGCCTGAATGCCTTTCACCACTCATTACATTCTAAAAAGGCGCAACTGAACTGCAGTTGCCACAGTAAAAACCTTCAGGTTTAAACCGTTAAACCAAAAGGCTCTTATTTTCTGTAATTGGTCAGCAGCCTGCTTGCTCTGTCAGCCAAACAGGCCGGGGTTAGATAAGATCATTAAATAAAAAGCCAGTTATCGACAAAATTTGAATCCATATCTGACATCAGATTGACCAAAACATTGGCCAGAATACACACTGCTGGACAAAAGACTTCCGTCACCTCATAACAGTTATCCTCTGCTTGCGGCTATCTGTTTTTATGTGCTACCGCAATGAACCGGGCATGGATTTACGCAAAGCGACCACACAAAAGGATCTCAATAGAGCTGATTGAGCACAGTGGGAGTTGTATCGGGCATTTAAGGCAAGTGCCCTGACGAAATAAACTGTCTGAAATTTAAGACAATTTATTCGGGCAGGTACACCTGATGCGATCATTGACAATAATATTTCGGCACCAGGGGCACCGAAATATTAAAGCATTAAGATGAGACCGATTAAGCTGCCAGGTGTTTCTGCCAGCTCTTACGTTCATTGTTCCAGCGGTAACCCTGCTGTTTCAATGTCTCTTTTTTGGTCATAAACTCCGGATCATCTTTGGACAGAAAAACCTCAGACAGGTTATTCTGCTCCTGAACCGGTGCTTTATCCGCATCCGCAACAGAGTTAGCTGCATTTGCATTGTTAACAGCGTTCTGGGGCTGATTGTCAGATTGACTTATCTGCCGGTCAGATTGCTGCTCTACAGCGGATGAAGTTTGAGGCTCATAAACCAGCTCATTGTTAATTTTGAGCCAGTTCAGCTTGATCAGACGACCTTTAAGCATTACGCCGGTCTGACCCTGCTTATTGCCTGATTGATAGGTAAAAGTTTCGGGATAAATATCCCCAATCTTGAACCCGACCAGTACCTTGTCATCATCCTTTGTCTCATCCACACAATTGAGCAATATATTAAGGGCTTCTTCATTAACAATACGCACATCAAAATAGGTGTATAAAGTATTGTCTGTATTGCCCCGTAATGCCGCTATCGTGCAAGAGTAAAAGGGTTGCCCCTGTTTTGGCTTAACCTGACGAAAACGATTCAGATAGCCAATACCAGAGGTATGCAGATCAAAGTATTTGGTTTCAGTTTGAGTAGTCATGGTACATCTCCTAATGTAGTCATAAAAAAAGGGATGCACACACAATTATCCACCGGGATAAAATATGTTCATCCCAGGTGGGTTAAAAATAAATAGAGTTTAGTTAGTCAGAATGTTTATCAACATACCAGCCAACCAAAGCAATTACTATTCCAATAGATAAGATAATTAAAGTTTGAGTGACTTCATTCATTATCTTTTCCTCCTTAATAATAACGCAATTCCGATAGCTAAACTGCCTGTAACAGATAAAGCAATAGCTGGGAAAAAGGTTATTTTTGAATCAATAAAGGTACCAATAATTAAACCAATTATTACTGCAGTACCTAGTATTATCAAAAACGGTCGCAAGGCCGTTTTTTTGATCTTTATTAAACTTCATTCGTAGTACACCTCCTTTCATAAGATTAAGAGATGCACACGCCCCACTGGAGATGCGTACATCTCCAGTGAGAAAAAATTTAGTCAAACATTCAAACATTAATTATTTAGAATGTTTTTTTTGTTGCTTTTGATATTCATCACCATTTTTGACCGCCCAACCAAACAGAATGATCAAAAATGTTAAACCAAACATGGAAATTGAAAACCAGTCCCAGTCTCCCATTAGTCTTCTCCTTCTTCAAACAACATACCCAGAAAGTAAAGTTCGAGTCCAACAACTCCAGCACTAATAGCCTGGATCGCTGTCATATCCTTTACTTCCAGAAAGATGTTGACCATCAACCCAATAATAAGGGTCTTACCGATATCCTTAAACAGAGCAGCCAGTGAGGCTTTTTGCTTCTTGTTCAAAGATATTTTTACGAACTTTTTAATGTTCATACCATCTCCTTAGATTATAGCATGGATAGAAAACACGCTGATAAAGGAGATCACGACCCTGACGGGGTGAACTCCCATCAGGGTAAAAGCATTAAGCCATCAGGCTTAACATAATGACAAAACGGATCAAACGGGCTAATGCCCGGTGTCTGATAATTGATCCACAAGACACATTTGCAACTACACTGAAGTTGCCACAGTAAAATACTGTTCGCTGTTCACTGGCACTTTTAAAATGCCGCAGAAAACACGGAATAATACTCTACAAATGCAGGAATAATAAGAAAGGAGACTGAGGTAACAGCCACAAGGATAAATAAACGGAAAACAAGCCTCTACCTGAACAGGTCACTGCTTTATTCAAATGGCTCACAAGCAGTTGTTACATAACTAATAATGTAGCAAAACCGGAAAATCAACTCAAGTGTTAAATACTATGATTTTGGATAAATTGTAATCAATTTGTAATAAATTATTGATGAAACATTATTTTTAAGTAAAAAATAATGAGTTATACAGAAGTTATTCACAACGATTGTGGAAAATTTAGAGGCCCGGCCAGTCCGATCTGTCCGACCAGGTGGGAGTCGAAGCCACCCAGGCAAAAAGACCAGAAAGACCGGATCGAGATTAAAACCATACACCCACCGGTGTACGTTCTTACATACGCCCTAAAATGTGTTCTGTTTTTTTTGAAACCCGGGAGTTATTAGTTGGGTTTCAAAATAGCGGGCGATTAAGCCGCATCAATCTGCACTAACCGGCTCAAAACAGATCCTGACTGTCCATGTGCACCTGGACAGCTAAAGGCCCGGTAAATTCGTACCGGAACGAGTGTGAGCCTTTATTATAACACAAATTAAATATGAACAACTATGCAGGTCAATAATCAACCGATATGCATATATTGGAAAGAGATGAGGTGTTAGAGATCATGCAGTCAATCAGTCTGCTGCCGCTTCAATTTCTCATAATAGTCCGTAATTTCCTGATAGAAATTCTGATACATAATATTGATCACATGCGTTGTATCCACGGTATTAATGATCTCTGATTTTAGCTTCATATCACAAAATTCAAACAACTCCTTGCCACCCATATTGCCAGCGGTATTTTTTAAATTATGAATAATATTCCGGTAAGAAGAAACGCTCGGCTCGCCGGTCTCATTGTTTAACTGCGCCATTAATGACTGTATTTGCTCATCAAATAACCGCATAGTGTCTTCCAGAGGTTCAAATCCAAACGCCAGAAGCGAGTTGATCGGCTCTGGATTAAACACCATCGCCGGTTCTTTTTTGCAATCAATAATTTTCATCTTATAAATAACCCGTATTCACTTTTTTGCGGATCACACTGGAATATTTTGGATCAAAACCATCAGTACCGCCTTCGCAATAATTGACGTAAACCCGTGTTTTGTTTTTACCCGCCTTTTCCAGTTCCAGACTTAAAAATCCAAGATAATATCCGGTATCCAGATCTACAGCTTCTTTCATGTGATAACGTACACCAGGCTCAACAATATGGCGGTAGCCGTTGTCCATCTGGGAAACCCAGCCCGCTGCATCCGCTGGATCATGCCCACGAGAACGAATAATTTCATTCCTGGTCATATAACCAAATGCCCGTTTGTATCGAACATATGCCACATCCACATCAACCGGTACATCCTTGTGGTATTTTATACGTTTATGACAATATTTATTCAAACCAGGATCGGTTTGCTGAGTGGTTTCTTCCTGGGCTGTTCCTGACTGAGTTTGATCCTCATAACCAATTAACTGGGTACCTAAAATAGCACCGCCCACTGCTCCGGCCAGAGTCATTAAAGTTTTACCACTGCCACTGCCTAACTGATTACCCACAATACCACCTAACAAGCCGCCACCAATTGCCGCTGTGGTTTTATCCACCGTAGAGGCTGGTTTATCAGTGGTATTATCTGTCGTTTCTGTGTCATCCGGTTTTGTGCCTGTCGTCTGACAGGCTGTTAATGTTAATACGTTACACAGTAACAAAATGGAGAGTGGTCTGGTAATAGAATTTTTATGTGTCATAAGAATATCCCTTTCAAGTTTTAAATCAATGCCAATTTATATCTTCTGGCTTACCTATGCTTAATTTTTTCTGTGCCATAATAGCATTTTGGCAATTTGCGGTTTTTAATAATTCTCCGGGGTTATTAGTGCATTTTTCTAATGTATTGTTCATTACATCCTGATGATTCATAAACCAGTCAACAGTATGAACCTCCTCTTTTTTTGGTGCTTCCTCGAAACACCCCGTCAGAAAAACACTTAAACTTAAAAAAAACATAAATAATAATTTTTTCATAAATATCCCTTTTTCATTTGATTTTTATCCCGGTTTGAATTTTGTTCAAAGACCAGGGTTAACTTACCCTCGCTCATGCGAGCATGAGCGTTATAATATTTCTGTGTTTTTTTGGATTTGAGTTTCTCAATTAAAATGGTTTTACCTGAAAATAATTCTACGGCCAGTTTTTTTCCGATCCGTTTGCCAAAGCTCTGTTTCCACAAGGTGGCCTGGCAATGGTTACAGCGATAGTTTTTTTCCATTTCAAGCACCCTGCCCTGTCCACATAATCCACACTCACCGATGGCCTGAGCCTCGGGACGCTGTTTCAAGGGCGTTTTTAAATCCTCAGACATGCTTTCTAAATCGTTCAGAATGTCATTATGTGCCTGGGAAACCACATCCAGATAGCGTTTTTTCTGACGGGCGATCCCATCGAGCCAGTTTTCCATCGAAGATGTATATTGATAATCCATAAAAGCCAGTCCCATGGCCAGCAATCGTTCAATTACATTAAGACCCATATCCGTCGGTACCAGTTTGCGTTTTTCAAGTTTTACATACTGATGCCTGAACAAAGTCTGAATGATACTGGCATAAGTTGATGGTCGTCCGATCCCTCTGCGCTTGAGAGCCTTGATAAGACTGGCCTCACTGTACAGTACCGGCGGTTTGGTTTTTTTAACCTGCAGCTGACATTCACAGGCATACCGGTTACCCACCTTAATGCTGTCCGGTAACAAACTTCGGGTTTCAGCTTCATCATCGGATTTTTTATCGTCATTATCATTGGGATCGGATTTTAACCAGCCACGCCAGCCCTGGTTGCAAGTCGGTACCCGGCCACTGGCCAGAAACTGAACCGGCTGACCGGCCAGCTGTACATCACCCTGCAGCAGAATACGGGTCTGATCAAATTCCGCATCCGCCATTTGTGAAGCCAAAAACCGCTCATAAATTAAGCGATACAGTCGGATCTGATCAGAGGCATGTTTATCCTGACACTCATCCATCTGCAATTCCGGCTTATTCAGCTCCATAGGGCGAATACATTCATGCCCCTCCTGAGCATCCTTACTGCTGCGCCAGACATTGGGTTTGACAGACAGAGGCAGTCCCTGCTGTTCAATAAACTGCCGCAGTTCTGATAATGACTGGGGATCGGGATTAGGGTTATCTGTTCGCATATAACTGATCCAGCCACTGGCATACAGTGACTGAGCCAGTTTCATGGTGTACCCGGTATCAAAACCCAGTACCCGAGAGGCCGCCTGTTGTAAAGAAGCCGTCTCAAAAGCCGCAGGGGCTTTCTGATACACCTTGTTTTTTTCAACTTCCAGAACCTGTAACTGACGGGTTCTGGACGCCTGCTCGGCAACCGCCCGATCCGTCCATATTTTTTGATTAGCATCCCCCTGATCGCCTGTCAGGGGTTTAAAATGCCATTTAGTGTTCCACTGGGGTGTGTCAGAGACATTTGCGAGGACATCGTAGTGCTCTACCGGCTTGAAATCATTAATGGCCTGAAATCGCTCTACAATGAGCCTGAGCGCAACGGATTGCACACGACCGGCAGACAGACCGTGACCCAGCACCGGGGATACGGTATAGCCCACCAGTCGATCTATTACCCGACGAGCCTCCTGAGCCGCCACCAGATGATAATCAATACTGCCCCTGGACTGGATCCCCCGTTGTATTTCCGTTTTGTTAATGGCCTTAAAAGTTGCCCGATAAACCGGTTTGCCGGTTTGCTTTAAACCCAGCACCCGTTCCAGATGCCAGCCGATGGCTTCCCCTTCCCGATCCGGATCGGTACCGATATAAATGGCGTCACAGGATTTAACGGCCTTGCGAAGCCGACTGATCACACCGGACTTTTTAGGATCATTTTCATAATGCGGCTTATAATCCGGTGCGGCCACACCCATCTCGTTTTTGGGCAGATCACAAAAATGACCGACCGAGGCTTCTACCTGCCAGTCACTGCCCAGATACTGTTTGATTTTTTTGATCTTATTGGGAGATTCAACAATCAGTAAATTCCGTGTCATACGTCTGTGTCCCTGTCGCTTTGATCATTACATGACCTTATTTTTTATTAGCCAGCTGGATATTCGGTTGAAGCATCCAGACATTATGCTCATTTAAACGATAGGACAATGAGCCAACCGCATCTTCATCCGGGCCGCCCTGGATCTGTGAGGTCAGTTCAAAGTTATAATTGATCCGATCTTCACTCAATGGATTGACCTGAGTAACTTTAAAGGTTTTAACCGTGTACATCGGCTGATTACGATAGGCTTTTTTGATCTGAACTTTAGCCAGCCACTCCTTAAAATCCAGTTCCACTTTTTTATCAGACGGGCCGTTCCTGGGGGTATCAGATGACTGATCGCTGCAACCAGACATAAGAATTAAGATTGAGAAAAACAGGGAAAAAAGATAGATATTCAGTTTGATCATAATAATCGTCCTTGAAAACTTTGTTTAACAATGGCCTCAGATGAGACTCGTTCATACCTCCTGTATGATCCGGTTTTGACCCAAAATGCAATCAGTGATCACACCCAATTTTAAGACACTCCCGGATCAAGAACAGAGGCAATTATAACGCCTCTTATTATTTTTAAAAATCCGCCTCGTTCTCATAATCAAAATCCGCATTACTTTCGGTCTGAGTCTGAGAGGACGTAGTTTGAGACGAAGAAGGTTGAGCCTTGCTCTCCTTGCTGTGATAGCTGATGCTTTCAATACCCAGCAGATCCGGTGCTACATAACTGGCTTCGAGAACCAGTTTGGAAAACTGCTCACCGTCCTTCTCCCAGGTTTGCTGTTTCAGTGAACCCTCAGCATAAACTCTGGCACCTTTGGACAACACCTTGGCCACCCGTTCAGCCTGTGGGCCAAACACAGCGGTATCCAGCCAGAAACCACCATTATCCACATACTCACCATTTTCCTGACGCTTGTCCCGATTAAAACGAATAGAAAAATTAGCCACCGCACGTTGGCCATCTTTGGTTTCGATGTATTTTAATTCCGGTGTTTTACCCAGGTTACCGGTACCCTTAAATTCATTTGGCATATCAAATCCTTTTAAAAAAATTAATCTTATTAAAACGTCATTAAAACTATAACGACTTTAAACAAACCATTGCAACCGATAATCAGATATTCAAATTTACTGATTATAAAACACAAGATATTGTGTTTTATGCAGCTGAGAAAGCCACAATATCTTGTGTTTTAGGCTTGAAATTACAGGTATCACTACAAAGAAACGCTGTAATGACGTTTCTTTTTGATCCGAATGGTTGGCCCACAGGCCTCATCAACCGCTTCAAGCCAATTCCCCTGTGCTGAACCGGACATCGGTTCATCAATCAGACCGTGTTTACGATCATAAATCTCTGAACGATCCACAGACACCGATTTTGGAGCTTCCACCCCCAGCTTAACCTGCGGGCCATTCTGCTCCAGAACATATACAAAAATATCATCACCAATGCGGATACACTGACCCGCACTCCTTGTTAAAATCAACATGACTTATCCTTTCAAAATAAAAAAATTATTAACCGGCCTGCTCCATGCCTGAATAATCATCCATCAACCCCATGGCATCCTGATACAGTCCCACACTCTTGTGCTGAAAATTCAATGTGCTGTACAGCGTATTGAGGATCAAACGACAACGATCATAATCCCTGATCTGCTCCAGCATGGCCGGGCCAAATTTTTTAAGAATAAAATTGTATCGCTTATCCTCACGAAACAGACGATTGATCATGGTGTTGGACTGACCGACAATTTTACGACTGATCCGCCAGACCAGCATACAGCGTAAACGGCCATTACTGCACTGTACCTTGTTATACAGATACAACGGCATATCACTATAGGAACGAAAGGTATGATCGTAATCCTCCACCACACGATCCATTAACCCCCTGACCTCATCCATTTTGGAATCCAGAAGGGACATGGAATATTCAATCCCCCCCTTATCCCTTAAAAGGCCTTTTATAAAAGGCTCACAATTTAGCTCAAAGTACCGATAAATACTCGAAAGTGTACCACTACGATACTCAGAACCCCCCTTCACAATATGCTTAACTGACATAATAATAACTGCTCCAGTTCCGTTTAATCTGACTCAATATCTGGCCCAGGGATTTTCTTTTTTGTTACAACTGTAACTGTTCCAGATTTTTTTGATTGTTTAACTGTTTCAGGTTTTTTATTGGCCTGTCTGCGAGCCGAGGCCTGCTTTGCCAGATCAATCACCTTCTGCCGATTAGCCGGTAATGGTGGAGCCATCTGAGCACGCACAATTCCCTCTAATATGGCCTGTGGCAGTACCACATTCATTTTTGCAGCAGCATCCTGAGCTTTAGGATTGCTGGCCGCAATATCATCACGAGTGACCCGTGTGAATTTATAACGGGTACTCAGTTCCAGAGCCGCCCGAATACGTCTGGCCGCCTGATCCAGATAACGCCGGGCCATCGTTCTGTCCAGAGCAGCAGCATGACGTAATGACAGAACCTGACGAGACAGGAAATCATAATCGAGCAAGACCAGGGCGGCTTTGTGAGTAAATTCCGGGGCAAACCTCAGAGACAGCTCAATGGGCTGAGAGGACTCCTGCAAGGTGATCCGATAACCTCTCTGGGCCAGTTGATCTAATTTTTGTTGCAGTTCATCAATTAACGCTCGGATCGTTTCACTGGCCAGATCCAGAGCGTGTTCAATTTCCAGCAGAAAATAATCCGCATACGGATCGTCCCTTCCGGCTCCCATCCAGATATGATTCATCTGACCGGCAAAACGGATCAGACCGGTAACCGGCTTAATGCCCTTGTCATCATCCCGGCGTCGGCCATGATACAGCCGATGAGCCTGACGGGTATGCAGCAGGATTTTCACATCCCCGACCATCTTGCCGGGTGTCAGCTGGGCAGCCACATCTTCTGCATTTTTAAAACGCATCCCCCGTCTCATGGCCGCCGGTTTAGACAAAAAGGGCGCATCTGCTTTGGCATCATATTGCCTGTGCAGTTCAGCTTCAGCTTCTGCGGCCAGCAGTGCATCCAGCTCATCCTCATCATCTTCATCATCGTCATCAATCAAATCATCATCCACTTTGTTTAGCACCTTGTTCAAAGCCGCAGTGGTCTCTTGCGGATGGGGTTTATTTTGCATTGCTGCCTCCATAACATCGATCTCCTTATGCATTTGCTGATAAAAAATTCAGTCTGCTCCAGACTGAACGATAAAAATTTAAACTGTCCAGACTCTGGACACTTTTTCCAATTTCCTGAAATCCTGAAACTCACCTCAAAACTGGCAACGGGGTTGCCACTTTTTCCAATTTCCTGAAATCCTGAAACTCACCTCAAAACTGGCAACGGGGTTGCCACTTTTTTCCAATTTCCTAAAATCCTGAAACTCACCTCAAAACTGTAACCGGCGTTTACAAACTCACAACTTCGCCTTCAACTCAGCCAAAGCCTCCTGAGCCTTCTTCCGCTGCTCCGGTGATACTCCCTTCCGGTCATTTGCTCTGACCGGTTTCACCCCGGCACCCTGCCTAGATTCATTCTGCTGACGAAGTGAACGCTCTCGGGCAGCTCGGGCCTCCTTGACGCTCAGTCCGTAGGAATCCACTGTGAACTCGCCGGATATGGCCACTTTCCGTAATTTACTTACAAATCCCAACAGGTTGTGGATCTGTCCC
>JALTKC010000298.1 GCA_027076245.1 Gammaproteobacteria bacterium | reverse complement strand
TTTATAGGCTTCCCAGTATCGGGTTTTCTTATTACTCAGGGTCAGACTAATGGTTTTGTCTGAACGCTGCTGTATTTTTTCAGGTGACAGCTTATTTAACATATACATAAGTGCTGATTTCATACCTGCCATGACTGCAATCTGATGCTCCTGCAGTTCTTTAAATGCTTCTTTGACTGACTCTTCACTATTAAGGTATCCGGGCACTGGATGGGTCAGCATATAATGCAGCAGTTGTTCATAATTTATACAGAATTTAAGCGGGTTGTTCTGCTCTGTTTTAATGGTCGTTCGTTCCATTCTGAACTCATTTTTCAGATGAGCACGGGCATTCATGGTCTGCATAATACCCTGCATGGAATGACGACTTATCTGGGCAATATTTTTTACCAGTTGTGGAAGTTTTTCAGCCGGTACATCTTCAGCTTTGATGCCCAATGTATTAAAAAGAATATTAACAATATCGGTATCAGTATTACTTTTACTGTGAGTCTCAGATAAAGTCCTTGTGGCTACTGCTGTGTTGTCAGATATATGATCGACTGTATGAGCAATATTGTTTAAATTGCTCTGCTGATTATTATTCTGAATACCAGAAAAAGGCTGTTCCTTAACCGGAGACAGTAGTGAATTTTCAACTGCAATGCCTGAGTGATAATCCTTATTAAAATCCTCAAAGCTGCCGACCTTCTGAACGGTTTCTGGCCGTTTTTCTGGTGTGGTCTGAATATATGACTCCGCCTGCTTAGTTACAGGTTGTTCTGTGCCTGTTTGAGAATCACTATGCCAGTCTTCAGGTATGGCGTTGGGTAAATCCACATAAGACTGATTAAATGATACCGGGTTTAAAATACCATTAACAGGATCAGGTTCTGCAAGAATATCCTGGTTATTAAGACGACCCGGTGCAGAAGAAGATTGCTCAAACGGGGCCAGAGGATCAAGTTCCTGTACAGTGGCATCAGGAAACAAAGAGACATTATCGGGTGCTGCCTGAATACCAGAGATAGAATTTTGTGACTGTGGGTTATGAACGACCGAGCTGTAAACAGCTCTTTCCTGTTGAGCCATCAGGGTGGCTCGAAGCTGATACTGCCCTAATGACAGTAAATCACCATTGGCAATGGTATGAACCTGACTGCCCAGTGGATTAGGCTGATCATTTATAAACAGTCCATTGGTACTGGTATCATGAATATAAAAGTGATTATTTTCAAAAACGATTGAACAATGGCTGCCTGAAATAAGGCGCTCAGGATCATCAATACACCAGTTGCAGTTCTGATTACGGCCGATGGTACCACCGGCTGTACTAAAAGTGAATTGAGTATGTTCAGCAGGCAGAGAATGACGCTGATGACTGATTATTTCCAGTAACAAATCCATTGTAATTATATCCGTATTTACATATCCATATGTGGTTAACTATTATAACTTTTTTTAAAATATTTGTAACTGTTCAGCGTGTTTAGATTTTGTGCCAGTTCAAGGCATTTTCGCACGGAAAATGTGAGCGTATAATAATACGTGACCATTTGAGTACGAAAATAACGCATCTCTTACCTATTAAGAGTGGTGCAAAAGATGAATACGCTGAATAGTTACAAAATTTCATGTCTGTTTTGGTATTTCAATATTCAATCTTGAAATTTTTTCAACCAGAGTACGTCTTGGCATTTTCAGCATTTGTGCAGTTGCAGTCTGATTCCAGTCATTGGCTTTTAAACGGGATTTAATCAGGCTGGCTTCATAGCGGCGTATAATGGTTTTAAGAGAATCACCATTAAATAAATTATCCGCTTTACTGTCTGTACGGTTAAAGGCATTATCAAAAGATTGGTCAAAAAAATCATCAAATAAAATATCAGCAGAATCAGCCTGAGCTTTTGTTCGGGTAATTTCTACCGGCAGATGCTCTTCCATAAGAATACTCTGGTCATGACAGAGCAGTACCGCACGCTCCACTATATTCTGCAATTCCCGTACATTACCTGGATAGTCATAACGACTGAGACAATCAATAACACCTGGAGAAATGGTATCTATTTCCCGCTGATAGAGTTTATTATACTGACTGACAAAATGATGAATTAACAGTACCACATCATTTTCACGATCTTTTAGTCTGGGCAATGTTACCGGGAATATATTAAGACGATAGTAAAGATCCTGTCTGAATGTGCCGGCTGATATTTTTTCTTCCAGATCACAATGAGTGGCCGCAATAATTCTGACATCCACTTTATGACTTTGGTCAGCGCCCAGCGGTCGAACTTCCTGCTCCTGTATAACACGCAAAACCTTGGCCTGAAGATTGACTGGCATATCGCCAATTTCATCAAGAAACAGTGTACCGCCATTGGCCTGATCAAACAGACCGGTCTTATCCTGAACCGCACCGGTAAACGCCCCCTTTTTATATCCAAACAATTCACTTTCAAGCAGTTCCTCCGGCAGTGCAGCACAGTTTTGTGTTACAAAGGGAGAATTTTTACGCTGGCTGTTTTTATGTACCGCACGGGCAAAAACTTCTTTTCCGGTACCGGTCTCTCCTCTGAGCAGAACGGTTACATTTGAATCTGAAATCCGATCAAGTAAAGAAAAAACAGCTTTAATGGCCTGACTCTCTCCAATGATTTCATATTGATTAACCTGTTCAATATTCTTTTTTAAACGGTTATTTTCAGACTCAAGTTTTTGATTGTTTTCATCGAGCATTCGAATTAAATGCTTATTCTGACTGACCAGATGGGCATTATTTATTAATACCGCAGCAAGTGATGTAAAGGCATTTAAAAGCCCGCTATTAAAACCGGCCTCATAATTAAACAGTTCCAGCAACCCAATGGTACTGCCTTCATGATTGCATAATGGGACAACGAGAACATTGTCAGTACAGGTCTGATAAGTCTGATCAAATTCTTCCAGTTGCTGTGTCTGCCAGGAAAAAAAATTTCCGCGTTTTTCAAGTTTAAGCTGTTTGCCCGTAATGGCAGAATAGACCAGATAATTACTGCTGTTTATTGTACTATTGTTCTTTAACAGCACACGACTGATATTTTTCCGGGCGTTTCCTGTCATCGAAGAGGAAAACTGACCAAGTAGATCAATATGCTCAATTTCTTTTCTGTTATGCCCGACTGAAGAATAAAAGACGATATAACTTAAATCAAAATATTGTTTGGTAATATCCGGCAGATATACCTTACCGCCCTGAGCCTGCGTAATATCCATACTTTCAAGAATAATGGCCCCAAGCAGTTTGCTTAGTTTGTTTTCACTGACCAGATCACGGGTGATATTAATAAAGTCTTCAAGTGTTTTATGTGTTTTCATTAATGACTATCCCTGTCTTTTGTTTCAGGCTAACTGATATTCAAACATGCCCTGCTCACCTACCCTGATATTTAAAGTCTCAAACTGACTGTCCTTAGTCAGGTTATGCAACAGTTTAGTAGAGAGTTGCGGGATTATATTATGATTAATAATATGATCAATATTTCTTGCACCGGATTCTACTTCCTGACAGCGACAGGATATTTGTTCAAGTACAGCCTGATCATAATCAAGTGCAATTTTATGTTCCATATTCAGACGATGTGCAACTCGATCAAGTTTAAGTCGGGTCAGTTCCTGCATAACTTCACCATGCACCGGATAATAGGGCACAATAGTCATACGCGCCAGTAATGCGGGTTTAAAATAACGGCTTAACTCTGGACGTATGGCTTCTATAAGTGTCTCATGATCAGGACGCTGACCGTCATCACACAAAGAGGTAATGGTATGTGAAGCAAGATTTGAGGTAAGCAGTATTATGGTATTTTTAAAATCAATTTCCCGCCCTTCTCCATCGTTTAGTACCCCTTTATCAAATACCTGATAAAAAATATTGAGTACCTCAGGATGGGCTTTTTCAACTTCATCCAGCAGAACAACTGAATATGGCTGACGGCGAATTGCTTCAGTCAAAACTCCGCCTTCACCATAACCGACATAACCAGGTGGTGAACCAATTAAACGTGACAGATTATACTTTTCCTGAAACTCTGACATATTAATAGTAGTCATAAACCGCTCACCACCATAAAGCAGATCGGCCAGAGCAATACCGGTTTCTGTTTTGCCGACCCCGCTTGGGCCAACCAGCAAAAATATACCATTAGGAGCATCAGGGTTTGACAGGCCAACTCTGGAAGTCTTAACAGCATTATTTAAAATGTCTATAGCATGATCCTGTCCTTTGATTCGGCGTAACATATCTGCTTTAAAATCCAGTACTGAATCTTGTTTACTATCCAGCTGCATTTTATCAAGGGGAATCCCTGTCCAGTCAAAAATCACTTCTCTAATTAAATCCGCATCCACCTCATAGGATACCAGTGCCTTATCAGTGATTTCACATTCTGTTATCAGTTTATTTAGCTGCTCTGTTAAATCATCCAACTGCTCACATAGCTGTTTAGCCAACTGTTCTGACTCAGGATCATTTTCGGCATTATCCTTTGATTGTTCCAGTTTCTGACGAAGCTGTATAATTTGTGAAGCCAGTTCAGATTCTGTTTGCCACTGTTTCCTGAGCTGTTCAAACTGATTTTTATAGTCTACAAGCTGTGAGTTTAATTGAGACAAACAATCTTTATCCGTAATCAGCCCCATTTCACTGTCTCGTAAAACGGCCTGTATCTGACGCTCTACAGAGGCAGTTTTTGACTGCAAATCATTCATAATCCAGGGCTGAGAAGACAGGCTGATTTTAACGCGGGCACAGGCGGTATCCAGAACATCAATGGCTTTATCCGGTAATTGCCGTCCAGAGATATAACGTTCTGAAAGCACGGCCGCCGCTTCTATGGCAGAATCCCGAATATAGACACCATGATTGTGTTCATAACTGTGTTTCAGACCACGCAGAATAACCATCGCCTGAGCCGCACTGGGCTCAACCAGTTTGACCAGCTGGAAACGTCGTGCCAGCGCCGGATCCTTTTCAAAATATTTTTTATATTCACTCCAGGTGGTGGCCGCTATTGTCCGCAGTTCCCCTCGGGCCAGAGCCGGCTTTAACAGATTAGCGGCATCACTGCCACCGGCCTGAGCGCCCGCTCCAACCAGAGTATGCGCCTCATCTATAAACAGGATAATGGCCTGCTCTGAGGATTTAACTTCATCAATGACTGCTTTAAGACGTTTTTCAAATTCTCCCTTAACACTGGCACCGGCCTGAAGGAGGCCCATATCCAGCCCCAAAAGCCGAACCGATTTTAAAATATCCGGCACATCACCCTCAGCAATTTTTAATGCCAGCCCTTCAACCACAGCCGTTTTACCTACACCCGGTTCTCCCACAGCAATGGGATTATTTTTACGCCTTCTGGCCAGTACATCTATAATCTGTCTTATCTCATTGTCGCGGCAAAAAACCGGATCAATTTCACCCTTTCTTGCCTGCTCAGTAAAATCAATGGTGTATTTATCCAGAGCACTGCCGTCAGCCGAGCCTGCAGTACTAAACTGGTTGTTATGAAAATGATTGTGTTGTTCCTCTATAGCCCCCTGCAGAAGGCTGAAAAGTTTTTCTGAAGATACCGCTTCCAGTAAATCGAAATACGGCATCCGTCCAAAGCGATTGGGATTTGAAATAAGGCTGAGAATGAGACTACCGTTAGTAATATGATCAATTTTCAGCTTTAATGAGCATAATAGCCACGTTTCCTGCAGCAAGTCGATGAGTAAGGGGGAAAATACCGGGTGTGCCGTATTACCGGATCGCAGATCCTGAGCGGCCTGCAGGGCTTTAACTAATTTTTCCTGTTGAACGTCAAACTGCTTTAAAATTTTGCTAAAACTGTTTTCAGGCTGCTCCAGCATCTCCAGCAGTACATCTTCAATGGTAATTTCATAGCCGCCACGTGATATACACTTACTGCTGGAACCTTCCAGTACTGTTCTGGCTTCCTGTCCAAGATGGTTAATTAATGCGTCCAGGTCTATATTCATTTAAAAGTCCTTTTCTAAAATTCCTGTTTTTTAATCTAACTACCGGCAATTATCAGAGACTGCTGTTCCTGACGATTATGTCCTATCCAGCTGGTATAGCCGAGTTTTTCATTACTGTTTTGCCCGAGAACCAGTCTGGGGATCTCGGGTTTTAATAATTTGAGTTCAATATCGTATTCAAGCTGATCCCGTAAAATAAAATTAACCAGTTTCTTTAAGGGACGATTTAACTCGCCATCAGGTAAAAACTGGCAAAAAAATGCATAGGACAGTCGACTTATTACTATTCTGAATTTACCGGCTCTGTCTTCTACCTGTTTACCCAGCATAAAATCATCACCCAGCGTAGCGCATTGCATTCCCAGTTGATTACGTTGATCGGCTTCAAGCTCTATATAGCGCTTTATATTGGTTTTTATATGGATAGCATCCCATTTAAAATAGTAACGAAGTACAGATTCCATAACCGTATCTGAATGACAGCGCATACCCAGAACTGCACTAAAAGGCAGTAACCTTTCCCATTGAATATCCCGATCAGAACGGATTTCAGCTACATTATTTTTTTGATAGAGCCCTGACAGGGCAAACATCCAGTTTGAGAAATTATCTCGATTACCGCTTTTATATTGCTGATAATAACGATACTTTTCCCAGCACCGGTAAACCAGACTGATCAGACGGTGGTTAAACAGATCCATAAAGGCCCGGGTATTGTCCTCGCCTTCATCAGCCTGCAAAATAGCCTCAGTATAAAAAACCGGTATTGGGCTTGCGGCACCATACAGTCCCATAAAATTAACACTGACTTCAGCCTTTAACTGCTGTTTATCTTCTACTATATCTATTGAATCAATATCACAGGCATTGTAATTAAGTGCCGGATTAGTACCAAAACGAATAAGTACTTTTTTAACTTCCTGCCTGCCCTGTTCCGTCTGTAACTGCTGTTGCAGATCAGAGAGCAGTTTGACTGCCTGAAAAAAAGAATAGTGGCGGCTGTTGTTTATCAGGTCGCTGACTAAATCACGGGCTGTTGTCCGATTCGCGCTGGCCATCGATACGTTTCTCCGTGTTCAATACCTTTAACAACCAGTTCATGAAATGAATTCAGTGAAACATACAATGCAAAAAATTCATTCAGAACACTAAAAAATAAATACAGCTCCCCTTCATTGGTGAATTTTGATTCCTGTACCCGGATTATTGAACGCAGGCCTCTAACCGGCTGTCCTTTATATACCCGATCGACTCGTTCTGTATGTATAGAATCTATGCCCTCAAGACGATGCCGGCTGGCTCTGGCCTGCTGACGATCATAATAACTGCGGTAATCGTAGGTCGAAAAAATAACACCCAGGGCTTCCTTATTTATTAAGGACTGGTAATTGAGGGACATATTTGAAATTAACTGCCAGTGAAAGCCTTTATCCATGGGTGGGGTAAATTCTGGTGTGACCTGAGAGATGTTATGGACTTCCACAAATTCCGGCATGGATTCACCCGGTATATTAATATCTCCTATTGCCAGCTTAACGGGAAGTTTTCTGTTAGTGCAGATCAAACCGGCTTCAATGACTTCTTCCTGTGGATTAACCTGCAATTCATTGTTATTAACAAATGAAATATAACTGTCCAGTGCCTGGGCGTCAGGACTCTCCTTAACTCTGACACGATAATAAAGACTGTCCTGTTCATCGTGCAGAGAATGCTCAAATGATTCGAATAATGGATATTGTTTACGTTTAAAGTCACTATAACCCCAGCCTTCGACTTTATTAACCTGATAGATTTCATAATGTCCGGGATTGATAGCCGCGGGAAGTAAGCGATATTCTACCTGTTTGTGATCAAGTTTAACGGGCGCTGACTGATGTTCAAACAGGTTAACAACCGGGGTACAGAATAGTCGGACATTATCTTTGTTTATAGTAATAGAACTGTCCAGTAACCGGTCAAACTGGCATTCGATAAGAATACTCTGTACAGCATCGGGATTAATTTGAGAGACTTTATCAGCAAGTGAATCCAGTCCGTTCAAATCAATAAAAAGAAATTTTTCGGGAAGAGCAAAATATTCCTGAAGAATACGATAACCATGAAAAACAGTTGCTTTATATGGCAGCAGGTTTTGTTTTTCATCAAAACCTGATGCCACAACAGAGCGTTTATCCAGTGTTTGAATCTGAACCCGATTGCCTTCTGAATCAATAATACTGACAGAGACTGACTCAAGATAACAACAGAAATACTGGTAAAGGGTGTAGGAAGTCCGTATGTCTCCAAACAGATGAAAACGTAAAGTATCCAGATTCAATTCATCCAGATTCGCTTTATCATCCAGTAAGCCAAGTTTTATGGACAATTTTAAGCCGTTAGTTTGACGCTTATGGGTAACGTCTTCAATGTTAAGCGGATAGACATCCACATCAAAACAGGTCTGAAACCGACATTGAGTACCGTCCACCGGTACAGAAAGAACACTGGTACCGCTCTTAATACGTTTTTTTTCGTTAAACCCGGGCAGCGGATTTAATTCAACAATACTCAGGGAAGGCAGCGGCTTTAAAAAATTGGGCCAGAGCAGATTCATGACCGAATGGGTCAGTTCCGGCAGTTCATCTTCCAGTTTTTCCCGTAAACGCCCGGTTAAAAACGCAAACCCTTCAAGCAACCGCTCAACATCCGGATCCTGCGCCTCAGCAGCAAGAAACGGCGCCAGCCGAGGATTCGCCTCCGCAAACTCCGCCCCCAGTTGCCGTAAAGCCGTCAATTCATCCTGAAAATATTTATTTAAAGCCATCCCTGCCAAACCTGTTAATAAAAACCAGACAACTCTTCCTGAGCCACCCTAAAACCTATTACCTAAAACCTGCCTTTAACCCCGAATAATCGCCTGCCCCGTACTGGTCAACACCGTCTCAAAACTCATGTTCTGCATTTCTTCATTGATAAACAACCGGGTAGTAACATTAAATTTAAGCTCAAGCGGTTTATCCGGATCGGGATCATGACTGATCTGCACACTTTGTATACGAGGTTCATACTGATGCAGATAATCACGTATCGACATTTTTAAAGTATGAATGGCATCAGGAAACTGTGAAATAAACCGGGAGAAATCCGGCATACCATAATCGTCCGAGGAAATTAAGCTGCCCTTACGGACATTGAGCATATTCTGGAGACTATTGAGAATTGAGTAATGTAAACTGGCGTAATTAAATTTAAGCGAGCGGGTATTTGTGTCGCTGTTAATACGCCCTAAAAGGGATTTTTCTGCTATCATTTTTTACCACTATGCGATCATTTGCGTGTTGAGTCATTCCGTTAGTGAGCATTATATTGCACAGAGCAAAAAATAAGCATTAGGGTTATCCCTTAAATATATTGAATATCAGGCAGAACACATAATGTTAAATTCCGTTGCTTTAGCAACAGGTTTTACTGATCGCCTGTTTTTTTCTAATTCTACAATTCCATAGGTTGCCATTTTGTGCAAAGTCCTGCTTAAATTGCTGACCTGACGACCTGATAATTCGGATAATACTTTTAAACTATCCGGTTTTTCTTCTTCGATAATTTTTAACAGGCGAATATTATTATCATTGAGTAATTCACCAATAGATTTCATTGAATGGAACCATATTTTTGGTTCATTTTTTTTTGGCTTATATTTTCCCCTGGCAATATCCAGTATTCTTTGTTGGAATTTTTCTCTGGGCATAACACCAATTTTTAAAATAGCCATAATTCACCTGTTTTGTATCTCAGACATTATTTCGTTTACTCTATTAAAAAAATCACTTAATAATTGTGCTGCATCTTTAAATACATATGCGGTACCTTTATCCGTTGGATTTTCGTGCGTATGATCATATTGAATAATTCTGCCTTTATAGCCTTTTTTACGATTAGGAGGTAAATGCGCATTATCAAAGCTGATAATTCGTTTATTATGATTGTCATGGAAGGTTAAATTGTAACGGATTCCATGTGGCCGCTCCCTGGTTCGCTCAACTTTCCATGCTTCAATTTTGTACCAATAACCGTTCTCTTCAGTATATTCTGTTCCATTCATATCCAATAGAACTTCAAGACCAATATCTTGCAAAGATCCGTCTTTATTTATCATCAGATGATAAGTATATCAATTAAGTTGGTTTTTATCAAAATGATGTACAATCATTTATTGCTGCACATCACTGGTTACTTCCAGCTTACCCACCAGGGAAAGGGTAAAGTCTGCGCCCATATATTTAAAGTGCGGGCGTACCTGTACCGCCGCTCGATACCAGCCCGGCTCACCTTCAACAGGCAGTACCTCAACTCTGGCTTTACGAAGCGGTCGCCGGTTTCTAATTTCTATTGAAGGGTTTTCCTGATCCGATACATACTGTTTTATCCACTGATTCAGGCCGCGTTCCACATCTGCTTTTTCTTTCCAGGTACCAACATTTTCTCTCTGAATTACTTTAAGATAATGCGCTATTCTATTGATAATAAAAAGGTATGGGAGCTGACCACCTAATTTAAAATTGGTGTTTTTTTCCTTGTCTTCTGCTGAATGACCATAGTGCCTCTCTGACTGGATAGAAGCGGCTGAATAGAAAGCAGCCTTATTATTGTCACCTCGGCGCAGAGTCAGTGCAATAAACCCTTCCTCTGTCAGTTCATATTCTCGGCGATCGGTAATCATTACTTCTGTTGCCAGAGTGCTTTCAAGCTTGTTTAAAGCAGGATAGTAAGTATCAAGCAGTTCTTCTACCTGCCCTCCTCCCGTTGGCCCAATAATATGCGGACACCAGCGAAAACGGGCAAAACTGTCTATCAGTCTGAGTATAAATAAAAAAGCGGAGTTACCCCACAGGCTGTGTTCTGTATCAGTACAAATAAATTCCTGATAATTAATACCGTATCCTATGAGTTTTTCATCCTCTACTTTATAAGCACTTCGTAAAAGAAAACGGGGCATTACCAGTCCCAGATAACGGGCATCTTCTGTTTTTCTAAACTGTTTCCATTTATTAAAGCGTGGACTGGCATAAGTATCCTGTATATCAATAATGGACGGTAATTGCTGCATGGATTCAATATCAAAAAAATCAGAATCGGCTGCCGCAATAAAGGGCGTATGGGACATGGCTGCGATACTGGATATTTTTTTCATCAGGCGCAGATCAGGGTTCCTGGGAGTCAGGTAATAATTTCCCAGCATTACCCCATAAGGTTCACCACCAAACTGACCGTATTCAGAACTGTAAACCTGCTTATAAAGACCGGATTTGGTAATTTCCGGAGCATCATCCAAATCTTCGAGCAAGTCTTCCCGGGAAAGGTTGAGGACTTCTATTTTGATATTCTGTTCAAAGGGAGTGTTTTCAACGAGCAGTAATAAACTGCGCCAGGCAGATTCAAGTGACTGAAATTTTGGGTGATGCAGAACAGCGTCAAGCTGTTCAGTAATATTTTTTTCAAGTTCTGCAATTAATACAGTGCATAGAAAAGGATCAAATTCCTGGTCAGAATTTAAAGTAAGAGAGAATTTTAAAAGTGCAGACAGGGCCTGCAGATAAGAGTGTTCTGTTTCCCGGTGAGTCGGGATGACATTGTCCAGAATAGTCTGAACCAGAGATCCATGAGGTGTATTCGTCAATGCAGACGGCTGCTCTTCCAATTGAGCATTCATAATAAAATCCTTTTTATTTATAATGAAGTATTTAAATTATATCATAAAGACCTTTATAAAATAACGTCCTTTATCTTTATTTAATTACCTTATACTGGCGGTGGCGCAAGAACTTCCCGCTGGCCATTAGACTGTACCGGACTGACCACACCGGCTGCCTCCATATCTTCCACCATTCGGGCAGCACGGTTGTAGCCTACTTTCAGGCGGCGCTGTAAACCGGAAATAGAGGCTCTGCGGGTTTCTGTAACTATGGCTACGGCCTGATCATAAAGTGGATCCGACTCATTTTCGCCGCCTTTATCACCAGGGATCAGACCCGCTGTTGAAACCCCTTCTCCGGTTAGAATTTCATCAATATAATCGGCTTTGCCCCGGCTTTTTAAATCATCCACTACAGCATGAACTTCATTATCAGATACAAAGGCTCCGTGTACCCGCAGCGGATAGCCCTGTCCGGGCGGCAGGAACAGCATATCACCATGTCCCAGCAGGTTTTCAGCACCCATTTGATCCAGAATGGTTCTGGAGTCAATTTTTGAAGACACCTGAAAAGCTATCCGGGTAGGCACATTAGCCTTAATCAGGCCGGTAATAACATCCACTGAAGGTCTTTGTGTGGCAATAATCAGGTGCAGACCGGCAGCACGGGCTTTCTGGGCCAGTCGGGCAATCAGTTCTTCGACTTTTTTACCCACAATCATCATCATATCGGCAAATTCATCAATAACAATGACAATAAAGGGTAAGGGTTCCAGCTCCGGTGCTGGTTCATCCGGTCTTAACGGATTAGGTTCAAACAGAGGATCGACGATAGGTTCTCCGGCATCAATAGCCGCTTCTATTTTCTTATTAAAACCGGCCAGATTTCTGACGCCCATAGCGGCCATTAACTTATAGCGCCGCTCCATTTCCGCCACACACCAGCGCAGAGCATTGGCTGCTTCCTTCATGTCGGTTACCACCGGTGCCAGAAGATGAGGAATATCTTCATAAATGGACAGTTCCAGCATTTTGGGATCCACCATAATCAGACGCAGCTGATCCGGCGGGAGCTGGAACAGCATACTGAGGATCATGGAATTAACACCTACGGATTTACCAGAACCAGTGGTACCGGCGACCAGTAAGTGCGGCATTTTAGCCAGATCGGCCACGATGGGGTGTCCGGAAATATCCTGCCCCAGACCAAGGGGGATTTTAGCTTTAGAGTCTGCAAATTCTTTGGAACCGAGAATTTCGCTAAAATAGACAATTTCCCGGTGTTCATTCGGGATTTCAATACCCACAGTAGATTTTCCGGCAATTACCTCCACTACACGGATACTAACCACCAGCATGGAACGAGCCAGATCTTTGGATAAATTGGTTATCTGGCTGACCTTTATACCCGGTGCCAGCTGAATTTCAAAACGGGTGATTACCGGCCCCTGGCTGACTGAAACCACCTGTACATTTAAGTTAAAATCAGCCAGTTTTTCTTCAATCAGGCGCGATGTATGTTCAAGTTGCTCTGGTGATGTGACATGTTTTGATGGCTGAGCCTTATCCAGCAGGGATAAGGACGGCAGACGATCCATAGCATCATGTTCGAATAACTCCGGCTGTTTGTCTTTATTAACCCGTTTACTGGGTTTATTCGCCTCAAACCGGGGTTCAATTTTAATGGCTTTTTGTGCTTTAAGGGCGGCTTTTTCTTCTGCTTTTTTAGCCCGCTCAGCACGCAGTGCTTCTTTTTCTGCCTGTTTCTGCTGTTTAAGTTTCTGCTTTTCTTCCTGTTTCAACTGAGCTTTAAGCCTGGACTGCTCTGCTTTTTCAGCGTTTAAAGCCTTATTTTTTTCACGATAAGCCCGCCATTTATCTATACTGCGCTGATAGCTATTAAGAACCAGCGCACCAATACTGTCCATTAAGGACAGCCAGGAAAGACCGGTAAACAGCGTTATACCAATTAAAAAAAAGGTTAATAATATCAGGGTAGAACCTACAAAGCTGAACCACTGCTGTAGTTGTTCTGCAATTACACTACCTAGTATGCCGCCGGCATGATAGGGCAAATCAACCGCAGGATGCAGGAAATGCATACTGGAAATGGCGGTTCCGGCACAGATAGTCAGAATAAAACCTATGGTACGCAGACTGAGATACCAGCCATGAAAAACCTCCTGTTCATTTCGGCCCCGATAGACCAGCCAGCCGCTATAAAGGATCATCAGTGGAAACAGGTAACCCAGATATCCAAAAAGATACAGTAGAATATCTGCAAACCAGGCACCAAATTTACCACCCATATTGTGCAGTTTACCGGGATCGATTTTTTCAGAAATACTGTGCGACCAGCCGGGGTCTGCAGGAGAATAGGTAAACAGGGAAATAAACAGATACAGACTGATGGCGATAAAAAGGAAAAAAATACTCTCCTTAATACCCCGGACCACATTAGCGGATAATGGTTTTCTGGAATTATCAGAAGCCGCTCTGGGCTTTGCTTTTTTCTTTACGCCAGCTTTCTTTTTTACCGGTTGCGCCAAAATGTGTTAACTCGTTAAGGTTACTGCTTTTAGTTGTTAAATATTTACTGAATAATGATTTAAATACTTATTATTAAAGCTGAAATAAAAGGGATATGCTAATTATATTAATGTTAATGCGCACTTATTTTAAAGCAGGATGAATGATTTCTCCAGCATCAATATTAACACCTTTTTGCAATGCCTCAGATAACTTGTCCGGAGCATCTGCCAGCTGCAATAACCATGGTATCAGACTGGCCGATAAAGACTGTGATGCAGTTCGGGGAACCGCACCGGGCATATTGGTTACGCCAAAATGAGTAACCCCGTGTTTAACAAATGTGGGCTCTTCATAAGTGGTTGGCCGGGTTGTTTCAATACAGCCGCCCTGATCAACTGAAATATCAATAATAACGCTGCCCTTCTGCATCCCGGCAACATCCTGCTCACTGACCAGATGCGGGGCTTTCTGGCCCACAAGCAGTACAGCGCCAATCAGCAAATCGGCATTCCTGATATGCTCTGCTATTGCTGAAGGGTATGGATATAAGGCTGTAACATTATTACCCAGAGCACGCATCCCAGCCATTTTATCCCGATTACGGTCAAATACAACCACTTCAGCACCAAGATCGGCTGCCAGATGGGCCGCATTGCCCCCTGCTATACCACCTCCCAGAATCACAACCTTCCCTCTGGGAGCAGCCGGTACCCCACCCAGCAGAACACCTCTGCCACCCATCGAGGAATGCAGAAGATGGGTACCAATCTGTACGGCCAGCCGACCGGCTATATCACTCATAGGTGCCAGCAGGGGTAATTGCCCATTGGCAGTCTGTACTGTTTCAAATCCAATGGCTTTTAAACCTATATCACACAACTGTTGTGTCAGTTCCGGCAGAGCAGCCAGGTGGAGATAGGAAAACAGCAGATGGTCAGCTCTTAAAAGGGATAACTCAGGGCCAACCGGTTCTTTTACCTTAACAATGAGCTGCCCAGTATTATAAACAGCCTTAGCATCGGGAAGTATCTTCGCACCCTGTAGTTCATACTGTTCATTACTATAACCGCTTAATTCTCCTGCACCGGACTGTATAAAGACCTCATGGCCATGATTTACCAGTTGTGAGACTGAATCCGGCACCAGTGCCACACGCCCTTCACGAGGTTTAATCTCTGTGGGTACTGCAATTTTCATGTTTTTCCTCATTGTTGCGGTTCATTGAAATAATAAGTATTTAGCACTTGGAATCAATTTAAATATCCCCATACTTGCTGTATATTACTGTATATGATTTTTACCTTTTTTCCACTACTGATTAATGTAGGTTCATCTGGAGTTTATTTATGAGCGATGCTAAACACTGCAAACTTTTAATTCTCGGTTCCGGCCCGGCCGGTTATACGGCTGCCGTTTATGCCGCCCGTGCTAATCTTGACCCGGTACTGGTCACCGGTATGGAACAGGGTGGTCAGCTGATGACCACTACTGAAGTGGATAACTGGCCCGGCGATCCTGAAGGTCTTATGGGTCCGGATCTGATGGAAAGAATGCGTAAACATGCAGAACGTTTTAACACCGAAATCATATTTGACTATATTAACGAAGTGGATCTGCAAACCCGTCCCTTCAAGTTAAAAGGTGATTCTGCCAGCTATACCTGCGATGCCCTGATCATCGCTACTGGTGCTTCTGCCCGCTACCTGGGTCTGGAATCCGAAGAAGCCTTCAAGGGCCGCGGTGTTTCCGGCTGTGCCACCTGTGATGGCTTCTTTTATAAAAACCAGAAAGTGATCGTTGTCGGCGGAGGCAATACCGCAGTTGAAGAAGCTTTATACCTGTCCAATATTGCATCAGAAGTCACTATTGTTCACCGTCGTGATAAATTCAGTTCAGAAAAAATTCTGGCCGATAAACTGATAGAAAAATCTAAAACCGGCAATATCAATATTGAGTGGAATGCCCAGATAGATGAAATTCTGGGTGATGATGCCGGAGTAACCGGTGCCCGCATTAAAAGTACTGTAGATGGTTCCACTAAGGAAATTGAAGCCATGGGTGTATTTATTGCCATTGGTCACAAACCTAATACGGCCATGTTTGAAGGCCAGCTGGAAATGGATCATGGTTATATCAAAACTCAGAAAGGTTCTGAAGGCAATGCCACTATGACCAGTATTGAAGGCGTGTTTGCCGCAGGTGATGTGGCTGATCATGTTTATCGTCAGGCAATTACTTCTGCAGGCACCGGCTGTATGGCCGCTCTGGATGCTGAACGTTATCTGGATAAGGACGAGTAATTATCCTGTTTTCCTCCTTCACAACCATGAAGGAGGAAACGACTCTATATTCTGTAATGTAAATTGCTAATCTGTCCTGTCTGTTACATAATAAGATTTTATTTAAGGTCTTATGTTAAAAACTACTTCTATGACACAAAATACAGCAAAAACTCATATATTCTCTAACTTCACCAAAAAAACCATCAATACAGCACTGTCCACTATGCTTATAGCAAGCAGCAGTTTTCTTGCCGGTACTTCAGCACAGGCAGAAAATTTACTGGAAGTGTATGGGATGGCTTTTCAGAGCGATCCAGTTCTGAAGCAGATTATTGCCCAGAGACAATCGGTAGGTGAAGGTTCGGTTCAGGCTTTCTCAAGGTTTCTGCCCTTAATCGGTCTTAGTGCAGACACTCAAAAAATTGATACTGATTATGCAGGTAGTCCTTCATATAGTTATAATCGGCATAGTTATAGCGTTAACCTTAACCAAAGTATTTTTGATAACCAGAACTATGTAAACTATCGAATCTCTAATTTACAAATCAACAAAGCCGATGCGCAGTTAAGTGCAGCCCAGCAGGATTTAATTATTCGTACTGCAGATGCT